>JBDUAM010000113.1:0-2440 GCA_040004655.1 Chthonomonadales bacterium
GTTATCGAAACGCCGCAGCGCTTTTCCCGTGGTCCAACTGGGCGGCGGACAGCATGATTAACGATTACGGAGCCGACCCATCCCGCGTGCATGTTATTCCGCCGGGAGTGGTGATTGACGACTGGGCGACCGATCGATCCATCAAAAATCCATCTGAGAAAGTACACATTCTTTTCGTGGGCGGGGAATTCTTCCGCAAGGGTGGCGATCTGTTGTTAGACTGGGCAGCAACCACCAAACTCAAAAACTGGCACCTACACCTTGTCACGCAAAGGAAGGTGATCAATACAGATACGCGCGTGACGGTGCATAATGGTCTAAGCCCGAATGATCCGGCGTTGATGCAGCTTTTTCGCGACGCCGATATCTTTGCACTGCCCACGCGCGGCGACTGCTACAGCATCGCGGCGATTGAGGCCATGGCCACGGGTCTGCCGGTCATCTTATCGCTCACGGGCGGCACGGGCGATATCATTCGCGATGGCGTGACCGGCTACCTGATCGAACCGGAAAACGTGGTCGATTTGAAAGAGAAACTCGAGACGCTGATCGCTGATCCAGAGGCGCGATTTTCGATGGGATTAGCCGCCCGACAGGACGTAGAAGCACGGTACGACGCCACACGCAACATACAACAGACGCTCACCATCATGCGAAAAACTTTAGGCCAGTAGGCAAGCGAGGATGCTATGACCCTGATCACCATGTACTTTTTTGCACATCAGCCGGATCGACTTCTGCCGCACGAAAAGCGTCGATCGGGGGTCGCGGTTGCGCCTCAGGATATGCACGACCACTATTTTGATGACGAGTTGAATCGCAAGATTTTTCACAAGGTCGCGGAGAAGTGTTACTACCCCGCCACGCAGTTGATGCTGGATGTGGTTAACGAGTTGAAGGAGACCGAGAAGCCCTTTCGGATTGCCTATGGTCTCAGCGGAACCCTGTTGGACCAGATGGAGCGGTATGACCCGGGCGTGCTGGACCTCTTTAAACGGCTCTCAGATACGGGCATGGTCGAGTTTGTAGGGGAGACGTTTTACCACTCGCTGAGCGGACTCTTTGACAACGAGCGCGTGGAGTTTCAGGCGCAGGCAAAGATGCACTCGGACCGCCTGTACAAACACTTCGGCAAGCGACCCACCTTCTTTAGAAACACAGAATGCATGTACAACGACGGCATCGCGGCGGCGGTGCAGCATCTGGGGTACGAAGGGATTCTGACCGAGGGCGTCGATTGGCTGCTCGAGAACTGGAAGTCGCCGGACTTCGTCTACCAGGCGCCGTGCGGACTGGCGCTGCTGCTGCGCAACTACAAATTGAGCGATGACCTCGGCTACAGGTTCAGTAACAAAGATTGGGAAGGCTGGCCGCTGAGGGCAGAGACCTTCGCGGGCTGGCTCGCCGGGAATACCGACATGCACACACTGCTCGCGATGGATTACGAGGCCATCGGCGAACACATGTGGGCCGACACGGGCATCTTCGACTTCTTTAGGCACATGCCGGGTGAGGTCGCCAAGCATCCGCAGCTCGCGTTTACGGGTCCCACCGAGGCAGTCCGCACCTTGCCGGTCACCGGGACGATCTCCGTGGATGAATTTGCGACCATTAGCTGGGCCGACATGGAGCGCGACACCTCCGCCTGGCTCGGCAACGAGATGCAGCGCTACTGCTATGAGGAGCTGAAACGCATGGAGCCGACCGTGAAAGCCTGCGGCGACCCTCTGGTTCTGGACACTTGGCGACGCATGCTCACCAGCGACCACCTCTACTACCTCGCCACAAAGTCGATGAGTGACGGGGATGTCCATCAGTACTTCAGCGCGTATGGGAGCGTGTTTGAAGGCTTTATCACCCTCCACACCGCCGTCATGGATTTACAGCATCAGATCGAGAGGATGGGGTCGAGGTAGATGGATTTCCGGCATCTATTTGTTTTGAGCGCTGTTCAGTGAAACCGACCGTTGACCGGAGGTAGTTTTACAATTGTTAAAGGGATACGTTGGAATAACAGATTATGATTGGTATTCGTTTTTGGCGAAACAGCCAAAGGTGGATGAAGTTAACTTCTGGAAACCAAGTGCGAAACCTTTCAAAGCACTTTCGCAAGGAGACTTATTCTTTTTCAAATTGAAAGCGCCATACAATGCTATTGCAGGCTATGGTTACTTTCATGGATATGAAATATTACCGGCTGGCTACGCATGGGAACTCTTCGGCAAAATGAATGGCTCTGAGGATTTCCATACAATGAAAAAGTTAATTAATAGTAATCGCCCCAAGGCCTCCGAGATATCAAATGGCGGTAGTTTTGATATCGGTTGCGTTCTACTCTATGCGCCTGTATTCTTTCCACAGAATCAATGGGTGACTATGCCGAATGATATGGCAAACGAAATTGTGTCCGGAAAAGGATACGATCTATCATCTGGAGAAG
>JBDUAM010000087.1:0-2439 GCA_040004655.1 Chthonomonadales bacterium
CACGTCAGCGTCGACGCGCCGCCCTGGATGGAGATCGCATACGTCGAGATCCTCAGCAGAGACTACTCAGAAGAAGACGACGACGATACGGAGGAGGCCGATGATAGCCCGGTTACCTTGAGCAAGGACAATGTGGAGTCTAAGATCACACCTGCCAGCAACGTGGTCTTACAGAGAATTGAGCAGCCCAAGAAGTGGTGGGAATTCTGGAAATGAACTTCCAATCTGAATTTAATACATGGCTTGACGCCGCGTTGAGTAAGAATATAGAGAGTAGCGTCGTGGCATTTAGTTTCAATCTCGGAGAGCCCTGGTATATTGAGATTGTCGGCTCGGACAGGTACAGCGAGGATGACTCTGACTGGGCGTGCGAGGAGTCATTCCGGCCAGACGTGGAACGGCTTGAGCTTCCAGAATCCGAGGTTGGCGAAGACTGGGAGGATGTGCTGGAAGCCGCCATACGTTTAGTCTCAGCGTATCTCGATCGGCCCAGCGCAGGCAGCGGAATACTGCAGAGAGCCGAGGCCGTTGCGGTTGGTTTTGTTGACGGTGACCTTCACCGAGTATGGCCACGGTGAAGATGTAGCTCAATCAAACGCTGCTGGAAATTTGGCGGGGCGTCACGGTTTGCAAATCGCCCTCCCCGTGCACATGGTCGCAGAACATCGGTAAGGGAAAATCGCGCTTATGTCATTAGATATATATGTCGGACCATTGACACGCTACTACACCGGAGACTGGGAGAATGTTCTCGCCCGGCATTGCCGAGAGAATGGCATTCAATATAATGTTCTCCGAACAACTCCCGACACACCTGATCCCATTACCGAACCCGCTGAGGTCAGAGAATTAGTCCACGGTTGGCGAAGTTTGACGGAAGCTAATTTGAGTGAGCATCTCAGCTCTGGACTATCCTGGCCTGAGGAAGCGGATGGGCCCTATTTTACCGACAGGCCAAATTGGGAAGGTTATGCTGGACTTTTATTGCTTGCCGCTCACACAGAGTTTCCAGATTTTGCAATGCCAAATCGCCTCCCGTCGGAGTGGGATGAGGATGAGGCATATCTGGCAGCCATGACACCGGATATCGGAAGTCGTTTTTCAAGTGTGTACAACGTCCAGCTCTGGTTGCCATGTCCATTTGCGTTTACGTTCCAGGCAGAGGATGGCCCTGGAAACGATACCTGGATGGGTTCATCCTTTGCACTTCGTGACCAGTTATGCCTTCTCAATGATGAGACATACAAAGGCAGTACAGATAATTTGGCTCGATGGATGAAGGAGGGATTTTCGGAGACAGACTCCTTTGAAACGTGCGCGCGATTTGGCTTATCGATGTTCCTACATCTTGCACAGCTATCCGTAAAGCATCGGCTGCCAATGAAACTTGATTTTTGATAATGAAACATGACACAGCGTCAAAAAAAAGTCGTTCACAAACTCGGGCTAAATGCCCGGGGAAATTACAGGTGTTACGAAGGAGACAATATGAGCGAATTTTTCAAAAAGCTGTTTGGTGGATCAAGACCGCAGAACAAGCAGAACACTGTCGATCATCCAATTGGGCAAAAACAAAACGATACATTTGAGGACGCTATGTCTGAAATCGCCGCTGATGCAGTTGATAAGTTTGGGGTTCAGGCTGGAAACGGACTTGACCTAACACCGGGAAGTTTGGCGGCGGTGGAATCATTATTGTCGGAGTTATCTGAGCGCTCGGGAGACCTCACAGTAGAACAAGAATCGGAGATCGTGCAATTACTTGGAGCATATATTCTCGAGGTCGGGAGACGTGAGTTTGGTGGGAAATATAGTTGGTACGAGGCGGGCAACGAGCCCGTTCTGGTTGTGGGACAACCCGTATTTAGCATCGCTATGATACCGGGAGACAAGGTTCGGGGTCGACTGAGAGGTGACGAGGCGGATAACATTCCTTTCTTCTACGACGGCTTTGCCGAGCGTGCGAGACGTGCCGAACCCGGTGACGCAATTACATACGTTTGAGCATCACTTCGTGCAATCATGTGCCAGGTATGGCTATGAAGCGGTACGTGCCCCGGAATTTTGGCATTAGAAGGCCTGGCAAAATGACATCACCCGATGGTCGAATGGAAGTCGTCAAATCATACTACATCGAAATTCGCATGGGCAGTCCGGTGTTCGGTGGCTTTAGTATCCGCGGGACCGACATGGACACCAGTGGTCGATTTGGTGAAGCAATGGCGTTTAGCTGCGATTCGAGATACCTCGCAATGGAAGAATTAATCAGCGTGGATCCGGGACCGCACGCACAGGCTGTGATTTTTGACCTTGAACAAAAGCGTAAACTAGTAGTGTATGATCAGAACCCGGGCTTTGTTCGCGGCTTTCGGTGGTTGCCTGACGGTACGCTTACATTTCGAACGTGGTCGCTTTCGGATGGCGAAATAGATCGAACAT
>JBDUAM010000024.1:0-8116 GCA_040004655.1 Chthonomonadales bacterium
GTTTCGAGTTTCAATCTCACGGATTGCGTCTCCGCCAATTCGATATTCACCGGCGCGCCATGACTTCCCGGTACGACGAAAACTGTTGCTGTCTCAATGGTCGACCAACAGATCGTGACGATAGACTCCAATCGCGCCAGCGCAGATCGATCATCTCCGAATCCGTTAGCCGTCGCCCACACGTCACGGACCCAATCGTCTATAGGCAGGGACGAAACGCCTATTCGTAGCTGGACATCGGGACCAAGAATATCCGCAGCAAGGACATCCGCCAGCGTTCGGCGCTCTTCATCTGACTTGCCGACTAACCACCCCCTCCGGACGAAATAACCTGCCCGCTCCCAGTGGTACTGCTCAATGCCTGTGAGCCTCTCATCGACGGCGCTCATGTCCTTTTCGCTCCCGGCTTCTCGCCGCCCTTTGTGACAATGATCGCCATTAGTAATCCCAACCCGTTTGTGGATTGTGGACCGTGATAGCCGAATCCAATTGTTTCAACAGCTCATCCGGAGCATCCAGATCATCCGTCATGGCGAGGAAGCTTGCGGGTCGAACGCCCAGCCACAGTCGAGTGAATGCACCGACCGTTGTCTTGAGCGTCGGAAGGATGCCGATCGACCCTTGTTCCACACTCGATTTCGTGCCGAACTTCACCACGTAGTCGCCAGCAAGTCCCTGCCAGGCCGCATCATCAGGTAGGAAGTCGGAAATCGGATCCGCCAGTGTGAGGTTAAACGCGACCTCCACCGGACTCTTCACCGCCTCCACACACGTCTCGATATCCAGCATTCGGAACTGGAATGGAGCCCGGGTTTTCATTTCGCTGACGAAGGAACCGCCAGCGGTGATACGGCGATGTTTGAAGGGTTGAATTAACAGGTCCTGGAATTGCACGAGCGGCGGTTCCGCCATCTTCACGATGTAAATCTGTTCACCGAAGGATCGCAGGATGTGCAGCAGGTCATGAAATTCCGCGCGGTTGCGGTAGTTCATCCACTTCACTTTTAAGGGTCCGCTCTCAATGTCGTCGGTTTCAAACCAGAGGTGATGCCCGATCTTGCCACTCTTATCGCGATACCCGAGTCCGAATCCGTTAGTCGACGTTTCGGTCTCCAATTTCGTGGCTGGCAAAAAATCCAGAGTGACGTTGCCGTGCGTCATCAGGCGGGTGAGACGAGCTGCATGCATCTCCTCGAACTCTTCTTTGGCGATTCGAATGGGCGCGCGATACTTCCCCGGCACATTCAAAAGCGCCGGATCGAAGTTGACCCGATTCTCGTAGCTGCTGGTGCCGAACCCGAGTCGATCATAGAAACCCTGCTCGAACATGCCCAGCGTGGCGACAGGTTCACCGGCCAGCGCGCGATTTGCCAGCATCTGCGCGAGCACCCGTGCGGCCAACCCTTGTTTTCGCGCGACCAGACTGGTGGTCACTCCGCCGATGATGCAGAGCGGGAGGTCACTGGTGCCGTACCGAAGCGAGGCGGGAGTGTGCGCGACTAAGCATTCAGCATCGCCATTGATCTCGGCGACGAGGGCGGTGGGCGGATTCAGGTAGTCGATCATCACCTGATCGGAGCCCTCAACGTGCCATCCGACCTCTTTCCAGATGCGAATGGCGTTCTGCGAATCTTTTGCAACATCAAATGGCCGAATCATTTTTTCTTGTCTCCACCGGGGGAATTGGGGTCCGTAAAGTAAGCGACCGTGCGCTTCAGCCCTGACTCCAGGGTCTGTTTGGGTCGAAATTTCAACAGTTTTTTCGCTTGCGAGATGTTCGCATACGACCGCCGGATGTCTCCCGCTCGAACGTCGCCAAATTGGGGTGCAATGTCTTTACCGGTAATCGCCCGGATCTGCTCAAACAGGTCTATCAGCGTCGTCTCTGATCCGCGAGCGATGTTGATCGTCTCGCCGGAACCCGATTCTGCGCAGGCGGCCAGGAGATTCGCGTCGACCACATCGGTCACGAAGAGAAAATCGCGTGACTGCAGGCCGTCGCCATGAATGATGGGTCGATTGCCGCTGGTCATGGCGGAGATGAATTTCGGGATGACCGCGGCATAGTCGCTGTCGGGTCGCTGGCCGGGGCCATATACATTGAAGTAGCGCAACGCGATGGTCGGCAGGCCGTGCAGCTCCGTGAAGAGCCGACACATGTGCTCGCCATAGAGCTTCTCCACGCCGTAGGGCGAGGTGGGCATCGGCAGATCGCGCTCCCGCACAGGCAGGCGGTCGGTTGCACCATAAATGGCGCTGGAGGAGCTGAAGATGAACTTGCGCGCGCGAGCATCCCGGGCGGCAGTGAGAAGGTTGAGCGTGCCGCCGATATTCACCGCGTCCGCAGTAACCGGGTCCGCGACGCTCGATGGAACCGAGACCACCGCCGCCATGTGGAACACAAAGTCGACCCCCCGACAAGCATTTCGGCAGGCAATGGCGTTGCGGATATCGCCCTCCACAAAGTCCACGCGATTCGAGAGTCCGTTGAGGTTGGTAGTAAATCCGCTGGAGAGATTATCCAGAACCCGCACCTCGGCGCCCTGTTTCACCAGTGATTTGACCAGCGTAGACCCAATAAACCCCGCCCCGCCCGTCACCAGAACCTTCGCGCCCTTCAAAGTGCTTCCTTCTCTCTACTCGTGAATTGAACGCTTCATTGTATCATTAATAGACTTGTTACGTGAGGAATTTTCGTTTAGGGCGGGAGCTGCGAAAATCGACCGGCTAGAATAATCCCCTCAGTCAAGAATGGAAATTCGTTGTAGTTGGACCTGCATAGAAAGTGCCCTGACCAATGCCTGCCTCCACTAAATATATCGCTGGTACAATTATTGGGTGTGTCAGGAGTATTTATTTAGATGCCAGAGTGGTTAATTGAAGAGTCGGATGTCGGAGCGCGCGTGACGAATGGAACCTATCGGAAAATCGTGCCGTTACCTGAAGATACCTTGTGTTCAACGTCAATTCGGGAAGCCATGGAACTGTTTAGCAATTTCCATCAGTCTATTCCCGAACGTGTTAGGGAACTCCCCGTTGCTGCAAATGAAGACGGCTTAGATGCCGAATTATGGAACATGTGTTGCGAGTCCATGGGTGTACTAGGAAGTTGGATGGACTCAGCCGTTGCGACGATGCCGCTGACAGACGAAGAATGGTCGCTGGAGAAGGAAAAGTATCCTTGGTACACGCACACCACATTAGACAAATGGAAGTTTACACCGCGCACTCTCTCGTTGATTAACGATTGGGGAATTTATTACGGAGAGACGATTAGGAGAATTGACCCTTCGTTGAAGTGGGAACTAATAACCAAACCGCGAAAGTCAATTGATTATCATCAACCAGTTATTGCCGGCTACCTTCGTGGGATAGAACAGAATCCATTTCGAAAGATTAGAGTAGTCTGCCGGCACGTCGTCGACGGAAGGAAAGCAGAAAACATGATGGTAAGACTCTATCAGATTGATCATCCTAACCACGATCCGGCATCCCCATTGCGCCTTTTTGATTTACCATGATATCAACCAGTAAATCAGAGATCATTGAGGACCACCCTCTTTATTCGATTGTAAAGGCGCCTGTAGGAACGTTCCTTGAAATGCGGGCTCCATGGCATCCCGATATGAATGCCGCAATTGTAGCTAATAACATCAAAGGAATAGATATCTCAAGTGAGTTTGCTGAAAATCTTGATTTTTTGTACGCGTTTCCTCAAATGGAATTGCTTCTCTTGACCTTGTATCACGAAGTCAATTGTAAAGCGATTCACCGCCTGATCAACTTAAGGAACGTGAGTGTTATTGGAAACCATCAAATCGAAGCAGACCTAAGTGCCCTGTCAAAATTGGAGGACTATACTTCTTATGCAGGAGGTCCTCCAAAAGGAATTGAGAATTGTAAGGCTCTACGCAAACTACATATTCAGGGATTTAAGGCGAGCGATCTATCCATATTAAAAGATCTTACAAATCTTGAATTTGTCCGAATTGATGGTGGCAGCCTTGTTTCACTAGGTGGTATCGAGAATTGTCATATGCTTGACATGCTTTGGCTTTCGTACCAATACAAGCTTTCAGATATTTCTGCGATGGAAATGCTTCCATCACTTCGAGAGATCGAAATGCAAAGTTGCAAGAAAGTTGCAACACTTCGAAGCTTTGCAACATTGCCAAAGCTAAAGTCACTGGTACTGGCTGGCACGGGTGAAATGGACACGGTGAGGTATTTCGAAGGGAATACTACTCTAGAACGATTTATTTTCGTCGAAGGGTCATTTGTTCGGGATGGAGACTTCTCGCCTTTGCTTGCCATTCCGAGCCTTGTAGATACCTCAATCCAAGGTAAGCCCCACTACTTGCAATCGAGAAGGGAGTTGAGAAGGGATATCGTTTGATCTTAGGTCATTCCAAGTACTTTTTTAGAACCTGCTTCTTGCCGGGTCTTCAATAATCACTTATCAATCGTAATATCGGCGCACAGATGCTTGTAGCAAACTGCACCTTGACAACCAGAACCACACCCTGCAGCCCGCAACCCCGTTTGCCTACCAGGGCGGTTCAGGCGCCTACACCGACACCGAAACAGGCATAGTCAATATGTCGGGCCAAAAGTACCTTCCAGGAATTGGCCGAGCTCTTGCTCCGATGACGGGGGCGTATGAGTCCAACAGATACGGCGGCGGGGATCCGGTTAATTCTTCGCCAGGTATTCACGATGATGGGGACGACATGCTCGGGCCCGCCTTTAGCAGGATGTCGCGCTCTGGGTCTCTGGGAAGCGGATACGGTGCAGCAGCGAGTGAGGGGTATTCCCAACTCTCCTCCATGCCGCAGTGGCAGCCGGGGAGCAAAGATCGTCGGCAGATATCCGGGATGCTGGATACGATTCCGTATATTGGCCAGGCTAAGATGGGGATTGAAGCCCTCGTCGGTCGTGACAACGTCAGTAGGACGAGCCTGTCGGGCGGCAACCGGTTATTTAACGTCGGCATGGCGATGCTTCCGGTATTTGGTAAATTGGCAGAAGAAGGAGGCGTTGGTGCCGTTAGTGCAATTGAAGGAAATGCTTCTGGAGCAGTATCTTCTGAAATTGAAGGTGCAGGTGTATATATTGGTCAAACAAATAACATACTTCGTAGAATTCCAGAAAATATCAGATCGGGCAAACTAGCTTCTTGGGAAGGGGTCCAATTTATACCTGTTTCTGGTGGAAGATTGGCTAGGCGCATTGTTGAACAGCAAGCTATCAATCATTACCGTATTGGTGTCAGAATGGATTTGGAGAACGAAATAAATTCAATTGCACCAATGTTCTGGAAAATGTTGGGAATATCGAAAAAATGAAATACTCTTCGATCCGAGTCATTGAGGATGTCAAAGGCAACTATAGCGTGCATGATACTAATGCAGGCTTCAGGATGGTCTTGGAGCGGCAATGGAATAATGAACATTTGACTTTGTTGAAATCGCGCGGGATAACGATGCTGACTATATTTAGAAGCAACCAACCTAGTCTTGATTTCCTTAAGTTGTTGCCTGAACTGACATCACTTACTGTAAGTGGTTACGACACGTGTGATGCGTCAGAAATCTCTGGTTTAGTTGAATTACAAGATCTTCAATTTCATTGCAAATCAAAACCAACATTGGATTTGACACGATTGGTAAACCTGGAAAGTCTACGATTTTGGTCAGACTCTATGCCAATTGGTTTGGAATATCTACGCAATTTGCAATTTTTGTATTTGGAACGAACTCAGTTGAGTGACTTACAGCGTTTTGAGAATTGCTCGAAACTAACGCAGATTCGACTGGACGGAGGCGCCTTATCAAGTTTCAAGGGAATACAGAGTCTCGAAAAATTGTCCGTAGTCGAATTTTCACATTTACGGAAACTAAATGATCTGTCTGAGCTAACCGGAAACGAGAGCATTCACAAGTTAAGAATTTCCGCGTGCAAAAAAATCCCATCAGTTGCAGTTTACGCGACGATGCCAAATCTGGTGTCCTTACAATTTTGGAACTGTGGAGTGTTAGATACGCTTAAACCGTTGGAAGGTAATCAATCTTTAGTTGATGTGTTTATTACCGACAATACAAGAGTGGCAGATGGAGATTTAGGGCCAATTGCGCGAATTCCAACTCTAAAACACTTTTGGGTACAGGATCAGCGCTCATTTTCCCATCGAAACAAAGATTTGCCTAAGATGGATAACGATGAACGTCTGGCATTGATTGATAGACTTTGTGGTGGTCCGTTCGATTTCTGATTAGCAGTTGGTGGCGACCCGGTTAATTCATCACAGGGGATTCATGACGAGGGTGATGAAGTCCTTGGCAAGAATTATAATCGGATGGCCAACTCTGTTGGGTTAGCAGCCGGATATGGCGCAGCAGCCAGCGAGGGATATTCCCAACTCTCCTCCATGCCGAAGTGGCAGCCGGGGAGCAAGGATCGTCGGCAGTGGCTTCTCATTATTTACGCTAATCGATCTTAGACTGTGACATCCCACCAATCCACATTCCCAACCGGTTAAGGTCGTTCACACTACCTGACTTCCCGCCATGCTCCTCATCCACGCTGGTACAATGAGTACGTATGTCAGGAGTAATTATTTAAATGCCAGAGTGGTTAATAGAAGAGTCGGATGTCGGGACCCGCGTGGATCAACTCCTCGCGGCGAAGTGGGAGATCACCCGTGGAGAGGCCCAGAGGCTGATCGAATCGGGGGATGCGCTGCTAAATGGAGCGCAGGTTCGCTGCAACGTAAAGGTTCGCATAAACGATCACCTCACGGCAGATCGACCCGATCCCGTCTCCTCAGAACTTATCCCTGAGAACATTCCCATTGATGTGGTCTACTCTGATGAGCACCTCATGGTCATCAACAAGGCGCGCGGAATGGTGGTTCACCCCGCACCCGGCTCCGAGACCGGCACGCTCGTGCACGCCATGCTCGGCCGAATGCAGGATGACGATGAGGAGTACAGCAGCGTCGGCGGTGTGCTTCGACCCGGCATTGTCCATCGACTGGATCGCGATACCTCGGGACTGATGGTCGTCGCCAGAACCGATGCCGCGCACCACTCTTTGCAGGCGCAGATCGCCGAAAAGTCTGCCCAGCGTCGATACCTGGCGATTGTCTGGGGTCGACCCACTGCCCATCACGTCATCGTGGAGGCGCCCATTGGCAGGCATCCGGTGGATCGCAAGAAGATGGCCGTGGTCACCGACCGAAACAAAAAGACCCGCGACGCCATCACGGAACTGCTGCTACAGGAATCGATTGGACCATTCTCCATTCTGGAAGCCCGCTTGCAGACAGGCCGAACTCACCAGATTCGTGTGCACTGCCAGTACATCAAGCTCCCGGTCGTTGGCGACAGCGCCTATGGCGGACTGCGCAAGCTTCCGTCTGATTCACTCGGACCCAAAGCACGCATTCAACTGGATGCAGCCATCGCGGGGCTGGGTGGACAGGCGCTGCACGCCGCGTCGCTCTCGTTCGACCACCCGGCTACCGGCGAGCGCATGGAGTTCAAGGTCGACCCGCCACCCATCTTCCAGAATCTTCTCGAGTTGATGCGCGAATCGTTCTCGGGTCGACGGGGTGAGTCGTGACGGAGAGCAGCGAATATCAATTCAATTCCATCTGCGTCTTCTGCGGATCGAGCCCCGGCGCTAATCCGGTGTACCTCGAGGCAGCAAACGAAGTCGGGAAGTACCTCGCGGATAACGGCATCACGCTGATCTACGGCGGAGGCCAACTCGGATTGATGGGGGCCATCGCCGATGCAACGCTCGCAAACGGCGGCAAGGTGATCGGGGTTATTCCCGATGCGCTGGCGGTCGCGGAGGTCGCACACGCGCGGCTGACCGAACTGCATGTTGTAAAGACGATGCACGAACGCAAAGCCCTGATGGCGGAACTCTCCGATGCGTTCATCGCGCTGCCCGGCGGTTTCGGTACCTTTGAAGAATACTGCGAGATGCTTACCTGGGGTCAACTGGATATCCATCGCAAACCGGTCGGCCTGCTCAATGTCAACAACTACTTTGATCCGCTCATCCAACTCTTCGATCACGCTAACTCAGAAGGATTCATCCACGACCG
>JBDUAM010000261.1:0-2429 GCA_040004655.1 Chthonomonadales bacterium
TGTCGGGTGTGGTGTTCTGAAGGCTGAAGACAGAAAACTGAAAGCTGAATACGGCGGCTTCAACCTTACTATTGCGAGAGTATTTAGTTTTACTCAGGTGGAGGGTGTTTGGGTTTGGGACGCGCGAAAGTGGTCCCTGTAAGGAGTTGATACGGCGTGGTGCGTGCCGAATTTTGTGAGAATTCGGGCGTCGAGTTGAACGGAATGAATCCTACGAGCAGCAGAACGATGTGCGCAATGGACATTGGTGTTTCCTCCAAAAGGCGTTATTATTGCTTCCCTACATCTATTACACGCGCAGAGGGGAGGGTTTACAACTAAGTTTGCAAACAGTTCTCGGGGAGCTGGACTGCTTTGCGGCATCGCTTGCAGTCTGCGGATCTGCCGATCATCCACCAACCGAGGCTGGCCGCCGTTTTTCAGCGGGCAGGAAAGGTGAGCGAACCATTTCGACTGGCGCAGATCAGGTCCGCCAAAGCCAACTACTGGCCGACGGATGATCTTCTGGAAGTTACCATTGACGGGGTCAAACAGAACTGCAAAGTGTCAGGCATCATCAAATCCGAGGCGGGAATTGCCACGCTCTTTGATCGCAAGGTGAACCGGGGGTCCATTGCACCGTTGCCAGAATTGCTTCAGAAGTTGGTGACGGACAAGGGTTTGAAGACCAATCTGGAAGCCGCAAAGTTCGAGCGGGAACTGGTGGTCGGGTTGAAGTACCGCGTCGATTTTCTGGCTGATAAAGGGTTGTCGCAGCCGGAGTAGGCCGACAGTGTGTGGCGAGTAGCAGGGCTATAATTCTATCAAGGCATACCTTCAAGGTTACCAAGTAGTTTTGCTTCTTGTATATTAATCCGAGCATTGTGTCCATGCTTTTGCAGCAAGTGAAGTAAATGACCACCGTTTAGTAATGTAATAGGCTTTCCCTTTGCAAATTCGTATGAGTCCGGACCATAATCGGCGGTGGTGACCAGCACTCCTTTGGTTGCACCTTCATTTATTACAGTTCCGTATAAATCTCTAACTGCACTGACGCCCACTATATTTGTATACCGTTTTGCCTGAATCACTATTTTGCCACCTCGTATCGGATCCGGATCAAAAGCAATAGCATCAACTCCCCCGTCTCGGCTTGCCTGCGTCACTTTTACCTCTCCGCCGTTGACGGAAAATTCCTTTTCAAAAAGTTCTCGTACTAAGTGTTCGAAATCTTCCCATGACATTGCTGCTAAGTTTGTGCCTGCATCGATATCCTTGGCTACCTCATAAGAAGAAACAAATCGCCGGTCATCCCTATTGCTGGCTATTATCGGAATTACTGGCGAAAGAGAATGGAGCTTCGAGCTGCCGACGCCTTTTAGTTTCTTAAAGCAAGTCTTTGGATCAACTTGTGACAAGTTAATTCCCATAAACTCTTCGCGATTTACGAGAATTGACAATATACATCCATTCGTTTCTAAGCCCGTCGAATTGTCAATCGACCGAACCCATCCGTTAAGACTAATATAGGGTATGTGATTAGGTTTATCAGCATCGAAAACCTCAAAGAGTGCGCGCAAAACCAGTTGGTAAAGGATGCTGTCGTACAGAGAATTGAAAGTTGATGCTGGGAGCATTACCTTCTCGTATTCGCTTTTAGATTGGACGTATTTGACTTCCTTCAAACTTGGAATGCAAGCCTTATCCGGCAAATGGTAGTCAATAAGAAGTGTACTTGAAGCAGGGTCAAGAGCCAAATTTACTACCTGTGGGAATTCCAGATCATTTTTACTCCTCGACAAAACCATCTCGCAATAGGTTTCGATCGCATCAACATTACCGGACTCGTATTGAGCTTGAACGTCGTCGATAGCCTTGTTTGCAGCCCTTTGATGGGCCTCAAATGTTTGTTTGCTCCGCTCCCAGTTCTTAGTTTCGATTATATGATTTCGTTCTACCTCCTTCATTTTGCGACCGTACTCGTCTAATAAAACCTTATAAGCTGCTTCGACACCTACTTTTTCCTGTTCCCACTGTCTTTTGTCAATACTGAATTTTACTCCAGCTTCCTGAACTCTTGCGGCCTTTCTAGAAGGTATCAATTTGTCCAAAAAATTCAACTTGGGCTGGAATTCAGACGAGAATACTACAGGTGCAGATCGCAAAAACGGATATGTTGGCGCCGGAATAGACATAAGAACAGGCTTTGGTACCTCGAAAGGCTTAAAGTCTTTCAGGCAGGTCCAATCTATTTCATGATTAGTACTATATGATTCTGCAAGGAGGTTCTCTGCAATCGCAATTGATTTTCGAGCATCTTGAGTAAGTGATGCTGCAAGCGCAATCTTAGCGTTTTTGTCTTGACGTCTATCTGCCAGATCTTTGCTGCGTTTCGCAGACTCCTCTGCTAGATCTTTGCTGCGTTTCTCAGACTCCTGACGACGAACCTC
>JBDUAM010000586.1:0-2428 GCA_040004655.1 Chthonomonadales bacterium
CGAATAGCCTCTGCCGTGGCGGGAACGTCCTTAACGGGCACGAGCAGTCCCGTCTCACCATCCACAATTGCTTCTGGAATCCCGCCAATATTCGTGCCGATACTCGGAAGCCAGTGGAAGGCAGCCTCTATGTAAACAAGTCCGAACCCTTCCAAATAGGACGGCAGCGCAAAAACGTCGGAGGCTGCATAGACTTCAGCCGGATCATCCACTCTACCGGTAATGATCGCCCGGTCTCCGAGGAGCTCTTTGCCGAGAGCCCGAATCTCATCCAACGCCGGCCCCGACCCCGCAATGACAACACGAAGTTTCCCTTCAGGATCGGGAACAAGAGCGGCGGCTTCCAATAGCTCCCGAAAGCCCTTCTCCAGCTCAATCCGTGCCAACGAACTGACCACAAACGCGTCCGCAGGAATTCCAAATTTTGCACGCGATTGCAATCGATCCGGATAGGTTTTTGGCGGTGGTATGGCGTAGGTGAATTGAGCAATCTTGCCCGGTGACACGCCGATGGTGAGCATCTGGTTTCGCAATGCGTCGGTCAGGCACACCAGCTTTGTGATTAGTTTTGAAGCGATACGCGAAATTTTGTGCGTTCGCGAGGACATTTCGTCCAACGGGGATGGGTGATGTACAGTCACGACGAGGCGCTTAGCGCGACCATACCGTATAGCGAGAACATCCCGAATGGAGATGTGATTCACTCCATAATGGAGGCTCACGGCATCCGGACGCCATCCGCGCACAAGCTGCGCCAGCTTAATCATGTCTTCTCGTGATCGGGGAACATGAACATCGAGGACGGCAGGGTTGGATTCGGCCTCAACTCCCTCCGACTCAAACCATGCGAGAGTGGCGGCAGTCCGTTCAGATTCAGCAATTATGGTTCGAGTTTCAACCCCGAGGGCATTCAAACCTCGCGCCTGAAGCATCACCACTCGTTCTGTACCGCCAATGCTGCTAGCGGTGCAGAGAAGTAGAACTCGTTTGCCTTTGTACGACTTCAATCCGCTCTCCAGACCAGAACCTAATACCGCCGATTTGTTTCCCAATTCCAGGCAGTTCGAACAATCGATTCGAGATCGGAATAGGCAGGCTTCCAGCCGAGAATCTCTCGAGCTTTCGCCGCACTCGCAACCAGTCGAGGCGGATCACCCGGGCGTCGCTGACCAATCTTTTTAGGAGCGGCCTTGCCCGAGACTTTTTCGCATACCCTGATGACGTCATCCACGGAATTGCCATACTCGGTTCCCAGATTGAAGAAATCGCTCGTTGCGCCGTCCATTAATCGACCCAATGCCAGGGAATGCGCCTGCGCAAGATCAAGAATATGAATGTAATCTCGAATACACGTGCCATCCGGCGTGTCGTAATCCGTGCCGAACACCGTCACGGCATCGCGCTTGCCCAGAATGGCAAGTAGAATGTTAGGGATGATGTGCGTCTCCGGATCGTGGCTCTCGCCGATTCTGCCTTCAGGATCCGCTCCGGCAGCATTGAAATATCGCAGCGAGGCAAATCGCAGTCCGTGCGCATGATCATAGGCCGACATCATTTTTTCGCAGATATACTTGCTCTCACCGTACGGGTTGATGGGAGCCTGAGGATGCTTCTCATCCATTGGCACGTAAACGGGATTGCCATAAGTCGCGCAGCTCGAGCTGAATATCAGGTTCTTGACATCGTGCATGCGCATAACATCCAGTAAATTGAGGGTCGCGCGGACGTTGTTGTTGTAATATCGCTCCGGGTGAGCCACCGACTCGCCAACCGCGGCAAAAGCGGCAAAATGGACCACGGCATCGAACTTCTGCGCTTTGAACAACTCGTCCAGAAGAACTCTGTCGCCAACGTCACCAACAACCAGCAAATTGTCACCAACCGACTCGCGGTGACCGTAAATCAGGTTGTCGAGGATGACAACTTCATTGCCGCGCGCATTTTCATATTGAACATAGTGGCTGCCGATGTATCCCGCGCCGCCCGTAACCAGAATCTTTGTCAAAGTGGTATTTCACCGTCCCGTCATAAATTCGTGTGCGACTGTTCAGTCGACAAATCGGTACTTGAAGATTGTCCAGAGTGCGACAAAGCCATCCTTCATGCCGATCTTTTTGCCTTCGCTGTAATCGCGTCCGCTATACGAGATCGGTACCTCGTAGATACGACATTTCAGTTTCGCCACCTTGGCGGTCACTTCGGGTTCAAAATCAAAACGATCTGATTTGAGCGTAATCGACTTAATTATCTCAGACCGAAACACCTTGTAGCAGACTTCCATGTCGGTAAGGTTCAGGTTCGTCATCATGTTGGAGAGAGCCGTAAGCAGTCCATTGCCCAGCCGATGCCAATAGAGGTGCACCCGATGGGCACCGCCACCCAGAACACGTCGATCAGCACTGTGTCAGGGCTGATAGTTTCCGGCATG
>JBDUAM010000444.1:0-2418 GCA_040004655.1 Chthonomonadales bacterium
GTAACCCAACGTTTCCACGATTGTCTGAGAGAGAGGCTGTGCCGAATACGGCGGTCGTTCGACCCACAATGGGGGCGGAGAGCAGGTTTCCGCTGAACTCCAGGTCCGATTCGATGCTGGCGACGTATCCGTTCTCTAATCGAATAGAGACTGTGTCAGGCGTTCTCATGGAGACCTTATGTCCGGTGAAGCGGGCGGAGGTCAGGCGTCGACTGCCGCTTACTCTACCGGTGCCTTTGGCTTCCATCTCAAACTGCCAGCGAGTTTCAGGTTCGTGGGCGGTGGTGATTACGGACGAGGTTGCTTCGCCTTCACCTGTCGTAGCGGTTTTCTCAACGCCAATGGCGTCGATGGTCGGTGGTCCAGCCATTCCGTAGGCCGCCTGATATGCGACGTTGATGAGGTAGGCGGAGCATGCGGCGAGGGCTGCTTCTGATTCACCATCTTCTACCTCAGAGGCTTCTTTCAGTCGATCCCACTGAAGCAGGGCATCGGCCAACTTCTGCGATGCATCCATTCGTTTGCTGGTAGCGTATCGCGCGCTTGCGTTTAACAGCGCGGCTCCACCTGCAAGGGCAACTACCCCGAGAGCCCGTCTGACAACTACATTTACCATAGTTTTACTCCTCTAGTTGTGCAACAAAAACTTGCTCCAGAACTGTTCTGGATACGTTCAATACGGGTTGGGGAAAGCGGGGGTTTCTCTATTTGTGGAAGGGATCAGGATTTGGACGTGGCTATAAGGTGGTGTAAGCGTTTCGGCTGCTGTTCCACTCGTGCGTTTTGCCGGATTCAATGGACGCGGCAATCAGGTGTGCAACAATTCCGGATGCGGCTGTAGATTGAAAGGAGGAGGTCGATTCCTTCCGGCTCGCGATACAGGAAATCCAATTTTCGATCAGATTTTCTTCTACAGGGTGGTTATGGGACGACAAATCCAGAAAGTCGCCATCAGTACTTTTCAAGAAACAATTTTCATCCTGAGCCACCAGGCTCGCGCCATTTGCAGCCACAAACTCCACTCCGTGATCCAGATGACCGTCATGCTGTTCCCAGCAGTTCAGGTGCATATGCGAGGGCAATGCCTCATTAATCCTTGGCCCAGATTCCCAGACGAGATCGAAGTCGGGTTGCTGGAATCGCAGGTGCGCAAATTGAGATCCTCGATTGAAGCCACCTTGTTTTTCACCGACGCCGGTTACGACAGTGGGTAGTAACATTGGACGGCCCGAGTTCATCGCCAACATAGCGATGTCGAGCAGGTGAGGGGCTAAATCTACGGTGCCATCCTCAGAGTTTTCAGAAAATCGCTGCCAGACTCGAACGGTCTTTACGTCTCCAAGGGCGCCCGATCGGACGTGCCTGATAGCCCGCTGGTAGTTTGGTAAATTGCGTCGCCAGAGTCCGGTCTGGACAATGTTTTTGTGTTCACGGACCGCGCCAATCATTTTTCCGATCGTCACCATGTCGTTAGCAACGGGGGAATGGAAATAGATGTCTTTGCCTGTCGCACACGCCCGCAGGAACATGCTGGGCTGCAAAGACAGATCATTACAGAAGACAAGACCATCCACGCGAGGAGAGGCTATTATCTGGTCAAGGTGGGCAAACTGTTCTGGTTTTGAGCCCAGGCGCCTTTGGACAATTGAGGCCATGATAGCAAGTCGACGTGGGTCGGAATCACTGATGGCAACGATCCGAGCGCCTGAATCCATAGCTCTGTGCACGATTGCGGAATTGTCGCAGCTAATGATGGCCAGGGCTGGAGATTTTGCTGATTGAACCCTCATTGAGGCGCTGGCTGATGTCATTCCGAGCAAGGCCCCCGAAACGGTGGCAGCGCTGGAAACAAACTGTCGCCTCGTGACGTTTGTGGACATGTTTACTTCTTTATTTTGCCCGCGCGGTACCGGGTTAAAAGGTCGGCGCCGGATGGTGCGACGCCTCGGAACGCGAAGACCACGGTCTCGGGAATATAAGCTCGACCGTTTTGCGCAGTAGCTTCGAGCGAACCCTTCCACCGGGAAACAACGGCGCTGTTTTCCACCATTACTTCACCAGATGCTTCTACCGAGACTGTTGCACCGGCTCCGAGCGCATCATCAACGAGCGTGCCAGACCCGGTCGGGCCAGCCACAAATCTCGCCATATGCGGCGGCGCCTGGAACCTGCCTTGGATTTTCTTGCCGGGAACCGAGTTGCTGGAAATAGCCCAGCGGTCATAGAGGCAACTCTCTACGGTCACGGCCTTGTCGGTACGATTGATCAAGGTGAGGCTGCGGATGAAGTAGGGCTTTTTGCCAGGAATAACTTCGTAATTCGCCTCGACTTCGTAACCCGTGTTGGAACGCACACCGGAGAGGTGCACGGTAAGCGATCGACCGCCGTTGGCTGGAGTTGCGACGGTCTGCCATCCAT
>JBDUAM010000399.1:0-2418 GCA_040004655.1 Chthonomonadales bacterium
CAATGGGAGCGCGGAGTAGTTTTCCGATTAGGCAAATTCAGTAGTATAAAAGGCCCCGGATTGTTCTACATCATCCCGCTAATCGATCAGGTTCGAATGGTTGATGGACGCGTACTGGCAATTGAAATCCCGCAACAACAAGTTATAACTAAAGACAATGTTCCAGTAATGATTAACGGTGTCCTTTTCTTCAAAGTAATTCGACCAGAAGACGCCATTATTAGAGTACAGGACTACCGATACGCAATTTCTCAATACGCTCAGACCTCTCTTAGAGATGTTATCGGAACTATGTCACTCGATCAACTCCTGACTGAGCGCGAGCATATTGGCAAAGAGATTGAAGGCAACCTTGCCCATGATACAGAAGATTGGGGTCTCGAAGTCACTGGAATACGAATTCAAGACATCAATATGCCGGAAGAGTTGAAGAAAATGATGTCCAGACAGGCAAGTGCAGAACGTGAAAAGCGAGCCACTATCACCAAAGCTGAAGGTGATCGCGAAGCATCGGTTAACCTGGCAGCAGCCGCGAAAACGATGGCAGAAAGCCCTGGCGCCATGCAACTCCGAACACTACAAACAATCGACGGCCTTGGGCCAACTGCTTCCAATACCGTGGTGCTTGCAGTCCCGATGGACGTTATGCAGGCAGCAAGTAAGCTCAACGAGTTTCTTGGTAGCCATACGTCGCATGTAATCACAGCCTCAGATGATGCCGCCAAGGCGTAGATAATCCCTTCATCGACGAGAGGGTCCACATGTCTGATATAGCGATTGAAACACCGCCGGTACCACAACGTCTGGTTTCCATGGACGCCTACCGAGGCTTTGTCATGTTGCTTATGGCCAGCGAAGGACTGGAGATCGGTCGAGTGGCCAAGCTCCACCCTGACAGCGCGATTTGGTCCTTCCTCTACTATCAGGTAAGTCATGTGGAGTGGACCGGCTGTTCGCTCTGGGACATGATCCAGCCGTCGTTCTCGTTCCTGGTTGGGGTAGCTACGGTCTATTCTTTTGCTAATCGTCAGGCAAAGGGTGAACCGTACTCTAGAATGGTCTGGCATGCCCTGTGGCGGTCTTTAGTTCTGATTGTGCTGGGAGTCTTTCTCAGGTCCGATAATAAGCCTCAGACCTATTTCACCTTTGAAGATACCCTGAGCCAAATTGGCCTTGGGTATACGTTCCTCTTCTTACTCGCACCACGCAAGCCAAAGGTTCAGGTGCTCGCCGCTGGAGTTCTATTGGTTGGATACTGGCTGGCGTTCGCGTTAACGCCAATGCCTGGCGCTGGTTTCAACTACGCGACCGTCGGAATCAAACCGAGTTGGGAGCATCTTCAGGGTTTTGCGGCCCATTGGGATAAGAACACCAATTTCGCGCATTATTTCGATACATGGTTCCTTAATCTGTTTCCTCGAGAGAAACCATTTGCGTTCAATGGCGGCGGCTATCTGACTCTTAGCTTCATCCCTACCCTTGCCACCATGATCCTGGGCCTTTTAGCAGGAGGATTACTGAAAAGTGAGAAAACTGCCGGAGACAAGATAAAACTATTGGTCTTTGCGGGCATTGGATGCATCATACCGGGAATTCTACTCGACCGAACTGGTATTTGCCCTGTCGTCAAACGAATCTGGACTCCAAGCTGGACTATTTTCAGCGGAGGATATTGCTTTCTACTGCTGGCAGCGTTTTACGGGATTATCGATGTGAAGCAGAAAAGGAAATGGGCATTCCCACTCGTGGTTGTGGGTATGAATTCAATAGCCATGTATGTGATGGCGCACTTTCTGCCAGACGTCATTAGCCGAAGTCTGAAAACAAATCTAGGGCAGAATATTTTTGAACGGGTCGGCGGTGAATTCGCACCAATCCTTGAAGCAAGTTGCGTCTTATTCATACTCTGGTGTATCACATTGTGGATGTATCGCCGAAAACTCTTCCTGAAGATTTGAATGACAGAATCAAAAAGGGAACCGACCAATTGGCCGCTTCCCTTTTGATTTTGTCGGTTAAACCTTATCGGCCAACCGTTACCATTACGAGGATACTAACGCAAACAAATGCAATGCTTACGTTTCGAGTCATCTCTGTCATCCGTTCCTCGAAACCAGCCTTACCTTTAAATGAAGATTGATTTGGTGATCCGATGGATGCACCTATTCCCTCATTTCTGGACGGCTGAATGTCAATCAGGAAAATCAGGCCAATTGCGATAAGCACCTGACAGATACTCAAAAGTACGTTGATTGTGTGCAACTATTTCCTCCGCTGCAGTTAAGCAGTAGTAATCTATTACGGTTTTTTTTCTTCTTCTTTGGGCTTTTCGGCAGGAACATCTTCATCTTCTTTAATGCCCTTTTTAAACTCTTTTACGCCAGAACCAAGACCACGCATCATTTCTGGAATTCTACT
>JBDUAM010000602.1:0-2418 GCA_040004655.1 Chthonomonadales bacterium
GACAGACACTCAGAAGCAAGACTACGAGGTTGCGGTAAAGTCGTATAGAGCCGCCAGGGCTGCAAAGGTTCGAGGGCAGGTGGATATTGAGTCCTGCAGAGCGCTTAGCCCGCACTCGTTCGAAGGTAAATCTGACATCGACGCTGCAAAGGCCGTCACGGCGCACCTCGGTCTTTATCGGGATAGCGCATTCAATCGGATTACAAACCTGCACCCTGAAGGTGCCAAGATAAACCACGTCGTGGACTTCTTATCTAAGCACAAAAACGAGCCAACGGTGATATTCGCCCACAATGTCGATGCCGTTAAGATGATGCGCGAGAAGCTATCTGCGGAGGGCCACCGCGTTGCGTCCATCACAGGCAACATGAATGGCGACGCCAAAGACAAGGCTCGAATAGCTTTCAGCCCGCCCTCCGGCGAGGCGACGGCAGATGTGCTGGTCTGTTCGGACGCGGGCTCGGCCAGCGCAAACCTTCAGCGCGGGTACCACATGATTAACTACGATACGCCAATGACGGCGACGACCCACGAACAGAGAATCGCCCGTGAGGTACGAATGGGACAGAAGAACAGGGTGGATGTGCACAACCTTGTAGCCGACAACGGGTTTGATATCCGAAACAACCACCGGTTGGAGAACAAGACCGAGTTACGAGATCTCGTCACTTCACCTTCGGAAATGATCGATGACAGCGGACTCGCCCATCGAATAGAAAGCGCACGTGCAAGGAAGTTTGAACAGCAGTGGAGTAAAGCTGCGTGAGGTAAGAACGGGTGGCGGGGTTATCTGCCAATCCATGCCACCGTTGCACCGGTGCCGATCATCAGCATCTATCCTCATTTAAGACAAGGATTTCAAGTCCTTGCCCCGCCCGTTTACCGTGCGACCAAACATTATACATCAAGTGGTATAATCGAATATCTTCCCCGTGAACGGCATGCTTTTTGTGCCGCCCCTTCTTCTCGCCTTATCCACCGCGCATCATTTTGCAAATGAAAGGTAGATAAGAGTATGAGATCAATCACAGTCACAATCAACGACGACGACACTTACGAAGCACAGGTAGTCGGCGAAATTTCTGCCGCCTTAATGGGTTCAATATTAACCGACGCCATTATTAACGGAATGGACCAATTGGTAGCTAAACTCGGGGACATGGCCGAGGACGGCATGCCATCGATTCCGTCCATGATTCGCGAGCAGGCATTCCTCCTGCATATTCCTCTCAAGCGGATAGCCATTACCGAGGCAAATGCGAAGAAGTCACAGAAGATGCCATACGTCTGTGGACCTGACGGGAGGCCAGTCGTTGGGAGCGCGTAGCAACAGGATCAGACGCCAGACTATCCAGAGACTCCTTGCGGCGGAATCTGGAGCGGGACATCATTCCCGCGTTATTAAACAAGCGGCGATACTCCTGCACGACCGCATCAGTGCAGCGGTCAATCTGGCGCGCAAGCATATGGACAAGTCCGAATCAATTGACGAACTCCACGCGCACGAAGACACCTACCTCAAGGGATTACGTCAGCGAGCAAGAGTCTCGCGGGCCCATGGTGTCATTACCGCGCTGAACGAGGATCAAATTGACGACTAAAATTATCGTCTCCACGCGTAAGGTGGTCAAGCGGTGCAGAGAAATCCCGGGCGGAGGGTGCGACAATCCAGTCGTGCTCCAGTCCGGGAAATACCTGCGCATGCCAGACCTCATTGGTATTGCGCGGGAGAAAGGCGTTGAAAGCGCGTCAATCAAGTGCAGCAAGTGCGGGCGAAATCTTTGTCTGCACGATATGCCGATGTACATTCCTGCGTAGAAATAGCACGCTTCGATGAATTAAGCGTAGTAGTTATTAGATGACTTCTTAGGCTTGTAATTTCGGGTTGGCCACTCCACGAGCAAAAGCTCACATCTACCGTCACGACGGTGGGCGTGGGCTTTTTTGCGTTTAACGGATAGAAAAAAATGCAGACCTGCGAATTCAACAGTTATCTGATGATTAAAGCCGCTGAGGAAGTGAATGGCGACTGGATTGTCAGTGGCCCTATAGCGTCTCAGGAGGAGGACTACGACGGTGACATTATCACCAAGAGCGCAGTCTTGTCTGGCCTCTCGATGTTTTTCAAACTGGGTGGACACGTCGATTATGAACACCAGTATGAAAAATCCAAAGATACTGGTAAGCCGGATCCTGATTACCTAATCGGTAAAGCGATCGACGTGTTCAACAACGCCGAAGACCGCAATCGCCCGTGGGTTCGCATCCAGCTCTACAAATCGAGCGAACTCGCAAAAAAGGTTTGGCACAAAATTCAGGACGGGTGCCCTATGGGTGTCTCCCTCTTTGGGCGTTCACTCCACGAAAAAGGAACCGAGGTCGTAATTGAAGGTAAACTTATCAATAGGAATTATAATG
>JBDUAM010000442.1:0-8018 GCA_040004655.1 Chthonomonadales bacterium
ACGTGAGTTCAGGAATGTATGACCACGGCAAATTCCATCGCACGGTCACCTTGCAGAATCAACCGGATAAGAGGGTGAAAATAGAGGTGATTCAAGGCGGGCCGAGTATGAATATCGCCGGGCATAAGCCGATTAAGCTTGAACGGACCAATAAGACAGGAATCAAGCACCTGAACGGGACTATCTCCATGGCGCGAGATAAACCTGACAGCGCCACGGGCGACTTTTTCATCTGCATCGGGGATCAGCCAGAGCTGGACTTTGGCGGCAAACGGAATCCAGACGGGCAGGGGTTCGGGGCATTTGGCCACGTGGTCACCGGCATGGATGTGGTGAAGAAGATTCAACAATCAAAAGCAAAAGGTCAGGCGCTAACGCCACCCGTGTTCATCACGAAGGCAACGCAACTAAAGTAGTTGACTAATCAAAAAGCGATGTAATACTCATGTTGTTGTTGGCACGGAAAATTGCCTCGCCAAACAACGCCGCGACGCTCAGAACTTTGATCTTTGGATTATCAATAGCCGCAGCAGGCATCGGCACCGTATCTGTGCAGACGATCTGCGCGATCTCTGGTCGGGAAGTCAGTCGCTCCACCGCATTTCCGCTGAAGATTCCGTGCGTGCAGGCAATGTATATCTCCGGGTTGCAGCCGTGTTTCAGCAGAGAATCGACCGCCTCCATCATGCTGCCACCGCTCGTGATCATATCTTCAATGATGATGGGCGTCTTGCCCTTCACGTCTCCGGCCAGATGCGTCACCTCTGTCACGCCCAGTCCCGGATGGTGCTTGTAGCCCACGGCCAGAGGCGCGTGCAGCGCCGCAACCACTTTACGCGACTTCTTGACTCGACCCTCATCTGGTGATACCACCACGATGTTCTCCAGGTTCTTCCGAACGAAGTACTCCGTGAGCATGTTGATGGCCGTCAGGTGGTCCACTGGCATGTTAAAGAATCCCTGAATGGCATCGGCATGCAGGTCCATACACATCACGCGGCTTGCTCCCGATGCGCCGATGAGGTCGGCAATCAGCTTCGCGGTGATGGGTTCGCGAGGGGCGTCTTTCTTCTCCTGCCGGGCATATCCGTAATAGGGAATGACTGCTGTCACGCGCCACGCGCTCGCCCTGCGGAGCGCATCGATGCAGATAAGCAGCTCCATCAGGTGGGTGTCGACATTCGGGCAGGTGGGCTGGATCACATAAACATCGCTGCCGCGTACGCTCTCCTCAAACTTGACGTAGGTCTCGCCATCAGAGAATCGACGGATTTTCACCTTGCCAAGTGGCAGCTTCAGTCCTTCGGCAATGTCCTGGGCAAGTTTGGGATTCGCGGTTCCGGCAAAGAGCTTTAGTTCGTGTTCCAACAATAATCTCCAGACGAGTTTGGATCAGAGTTCGGTCAAAAGTGCGTGCCGACCAGTACCGAAATACCGTCTGCGCGGGTGCCGCGAATCTGCCCGACAACATCGTACTGGGCTTCAATGAAAAACTTGGGGTTAAATTCGAATCCGCCCATGAGGCGATACCCGAGTCGAGTGGCCGATCCTGCGCCCTTGAAATGAGCGGTGTACATTCCGAGCCCGATGCCGCCAAAAATCGGCGATCGCACACCGGCGCTCGGTTGAATCATCTCCATGAGCGTGATTGGCACGAGCGAGCTGGATCCTTTTACTGCGTAGTCGATCCCAATGTGTGTCGACGCGCCCACGATAGGAATATTGAATCCGACTGGCAGACCAACATCCACGCCGAGTTTAATCCATGTGTTTCCAACGGCATTCGTGAGGGTGGAGCTGCTGGGGAGAAAGAGACCCGCTTTCACGCGGATGCTTGGCAGAAGGGAGAGCTGAGCGTTTGCCTTGCCTGTTACGGCGAAGCTGGCGGCGCTCGCAAAGAGGCAGACCAGAAGAAAAGTAGTGAGTTTTTTCATGGCGAAGAGCTCCTGGGAGAGGTCAACACAGAGTGATGGACAATACGACAGGGACAAAAAGTGAGCGCTGGATTATCCCAACGCTCACTCGTTACAGCTTACAGTCTACCTTAGCGTCGGAAGCCGAGCCAGAGTGTAATGCCATCTGCGCGAACGCCGCGGCCAAGATTGTCTGAAAATCCGCCGATGTAATCGTAGTTCACTTCGGCAAAAATTCTCTGGGTGATGTCCACGCCGGCGATGAACTTCGCGCCAATTTGCGTGGTGGCGCCGATGAAGCCCGTGTTGATGATGTAGATGCCGCCGCCAATGCCGCCATAGAAGTGGAATCGGCTCTCCATAGAGGTGAGGTTCCAGAGCGACTTAACGGTAATTGGAATGGTCAGATACTTCTTGCCACCGCTGGTGCGGTACAAGAAATCCAGGCCGAAGACGATATTGCCGCCTGCAAGCTTGAAGCGGAGGTTTGGATCGTAATCAACACCGAGTGCAAGGTAAGGCGTACCGGAGTCATTGCGCAGGGTTCCATTGGTTGGTGTAAAGGCGCCGAGCTTGAACGAAAGCGTGTGGGCTTCGCGCGGCTCAGGATCCTGTGCGCGGGCGACGGAGCTGCCGGCAAAGAAGAGCGCGCAGGCTGCACCAAGAATTCCGGCCAGACGGGTGGTCGATTTCAAGAATTGAGTCCTCCTGTGGGTTTAGGGGAGCGACGAGATTGATTTCAAAGTCACTGTACGTCACAAAATTAGCTGTTTTACTCCGGTAAGTATATCTCCATGAGCGTATCTGAGTCAATTGTGAAGGCTCTCAAAACGGTCAAATAAGTAGAAATCCATCTATCGGTCCATATATCTTTGCTTAATGGTTCGACCGCAAATACACGGGCAGGCTTGAATCCACCTATTGGCTACACATATCCACGAAGAGGCCGTGCACGCGATGGTCGTCGGTGAGTTCCGGGTGGAAGGCTGTACCGAGGATTTTCCCCTGACGAACGGCGACTACCCTATCCTCAAATCGCGCCAGCTCTTCCACACCCTCGCCGAATTGCGTGACATAGGGTGCGCGAATGAAGACGGCCCGCACGGGATCGGTGCCGATTGTGGGGAAATCAACATTTGCCTCGAAGCTGTCGAGCTGCCGACCAAAAGCGTTGCGCGCGACCGTGATATCCATCAGCCCGAGGCGTGTCTGTTCGCTATCGACAATTTCGCTTGCGAGGAGGATGAGTCCGGCGCAAGTGCCGTAGATGGCCATGCCATACGCCGCGCGGGATTGAATGCGCTCTAGCAGTCCGTGCCGAACCATCAACTTGCCGATGGTCGTGCTCTCGCCGCCCGGCAGGATGAGTCCGTGCAAGTCGTCGAGTTCTTCGGGTGAGCGTACCAATGAGACAAAGCAGCTCGGGTAGGCGCCCAATGCCTTCCGGTGCGCATCAAAGTCGCCTTGTAGGGCGAGAATACCGATCTTGATCATAAGAAACGCGACAGACTTTCGTGGGCTTGGATGAAGTTATTATACCGGGCCGGTCTGAAAGCTGAAGGCTGAAAGCCCAAGGCTGAACAATGGCTGACTGGTTCGCGCATTCAACCTCTTGGCCAGAATTACAGGCTTTACTGGTTTTGCGCCTTAGTTTCGTTGGCAAATACAACGTCGTCGGAGCGCGGGCGTCCCCGCCCGCACATTGAGATTATCGACACACGCGCCAGGAGCATGAAGTTGCGTCCGAGGACGGGCGCGCTCCGGTTCAGGTGTCCATTACGCAAACTGTTGATTACTACGTTGACGCCGGATATGGCGTTGGGCGCGGACCCATGTGTCCGCCCGGCCACCCACGATGTTTTGGGGCTTCAAGGCCTCATGACCCTGACGTTAGATTACGCGGTGGGTACAGCTCGGTGGTCGATTGGGACGGACACGCTGGTTCGGCGGATGGTGCCTCGGATTTTTCGATAAGGTCATGTTCACATTTAACCAGGTTCATGATTGGAATTAACCTTGCACTTGCTTTGTTCTTGAAATACCAATGTTGACCATGTGAACTTTACGATGATCTTCACGCTGTTGCCAACTTACCATCAAACGACCGGTGGGTTTGACTATTAAAGACTCCTGCCCCACGACAACGCGAGTTCTTGCTTCGGGTCCTTGCTCAGGGCTGTCTTGAACTCTGACTTGGCCGTGGCGATGTCTCCCATATCCAGTGCGAGTTTGCCGAGGGCCGCGTGGGCCTGGGCTTTGAACTTTGTCGACTTCGCCACCTTCGCCGCTGTCCGGAAGTACCTTTTTGCGGCATCCAGTTCGCAGCACCTTGCGGCGGCCTCCGCGAGGCCATAGTAGGCAGTCGCTTCATCCGGTTTCATGGTTAGGCTCTGGATGAACGCCCCTTTTGCATCCGCAGCATTATCCAGATCGAGGTAGGTAAATCCGAGGTCCTTGAACGCATCGCTTCGTGTTGCAAGGGGTATATTGCGCGTAGTCAGGGCCTTGATCGCCTGATTGGCTTTCACAGGTTCACCCAGTCCGGTGTAGCAATATTCCAGAAAGAAATAATTTGCCGGGATATCGGGGTTCAGTCGCCGAGACTCCTGGAACTCTGGTATGGCATGTTCATAATCACGCTTTTTGTAAAGGTCCAAACCCGTCTCATAGTGGCCCATTGGTGAGTTTGGAGCAGCTTTCAATTCTGTGACGG
Source organism: Chthonomonadales bacterium (assembly GCA_040004655.1). GTDB lineage: Bacteria > Armatimonadota > Chthonomonadetes > Chthonomonadales > CAJBBX01 > JBDUAM01. Next base: position 4,627 of record JBDUAM010000442.1, read on the forward strand.
TTGTCTCAACCTGAACAGCCCCCGGCGGTTCGACGGAGAGATGGTAACCGGTGTATGTCATCCCAGCCGGGCCACCTGCGCAACCAGTTGTGGACAGGGCAATAAGAAGGATTGAGTACTTAAGTTGTTTACTACGCATTGGGATACCATACCCCTCGGACGCTGGGAGGACAGCACTAAGGTTCGTGCCATGGAGCTATTTGCAATTGTAACAACATACGGAATGGTTGTCAACTAGGACAACAAAATACTTGCATAACTCGGCTCGATGGCTAATGTGCTGTTGCAATCGGTAGTTTACATTGGGGTTATGTTTCGGTCGATTTTGGGCGAGCGATGGTGGTAGAATTACTATATATTGCTCGCCTCATTGGCTTTGTTCAGCTGTACCGGGAAACAGATCACATGTTCAAATGGTTCAACACAACTAAATTACTCCGAATTTTGTGGCGACCTGCTATCGTGACTCTGGTGTTCGTGGGGATTTTGAGCACCTTTGGAACGATTGGCTTGAGTTCTAATTGGAATCGTCCATTTGGATGGACGGTTGAAACGGGTACCGGTGGATTAATGGCTTGCGGTCCAAAGCAAACCACTTTTACGCCGATGTGGAATGACTACATTTTTGGACCATTTTCATTTGAAGTTTCAATTAATCCTACAAGAGCAACGCAAGTGCACAAAAAATAGAAATGACAAATAAATTCGAGTGTAGGGGCACCGCTCCGCCGCGCCCCTACACTCGAATTAAGGTTTTTGGTTGGCGATGACATCTGGTGGCGAAAATGCATGAAGTTCAGAGTACCGTAAGAAATCACTCGTGTTAAACGTCAAAATCGTCTTGATACCATGAACGATCATGGCTGCGGCAATCCTCGTATCATGATTTTGTTTACCCTGGGCCCCATATAACGACACTAACCTGCGCCACTCTTCAAATACCTTCGGCGTGTCTTCAAACACAGAGTACAAAGACAGAATTCGAACAATCTCGCCATCCGCTTGAATTTGATTCATACCGACACCGTTTGACGATGTTGGCTTTGTAGCTACCGTTCGGAATTCCCAAATATTTTGAGGCAATACGCAAAGCCGGTATCCACCTTGTTGCAATATTCTTTGCGCCGAAACGGCTTCTAAGTGCATTGGATGGTCAATTTGGCAAGACCTGAGTAGTATATTGGTGTCAACCAAGACGAATTCACTCACCGACACCCTCATATATACCTTCCCTGCTGACTGCGTAGTCGGAGAGGAGTGGTTTGCCGGGTTCGTGGCTTTCTATCCAGGATGTGAAGGCTGCATTCCACTCTTCGGCCGACGCAGTCTCATGGAATGGGGGACTAGCCACCGGGTCTGTTAATGGCGCGAGTCGGAACCGATCGTCAGGGTGCTCCTGAAGGATGTGAAGCAGTTCCCTTCCGGTGCCTTCCACTATTGGAGATGTGGACATTTGTGATGATCTCCTTTCAAACTACCTGTTATTGTAACATGCAATTCCAGCGATGTTTAGTCTGGACAAAATCCATACACCGAATTAATTTTCATTAAGATCAAATCGATTTCTCGCACGAGGGACAGTCGACTGTCTGGCTGCACACTAAATTCATCTCAAAATCGGACACTTGTAAAGTACCATATGGGAAATGTGTTGTGAGTAGAATGGTTGGGGAGGTAGCATGCTGAAATCTAAATCGTTCAAAATTACAGTTGCAGTGGTTGCTGTGGTTGGGTTTATCTCGTTTGCTAGATACCGGACCGTTCATAAGCCGGCGGACCATACGGAAGAAGACGTGCATACCGGAACCAACACTGGCCAGGGGCAGACGTTGGAAGTGGCTTTTCTGCCGGTTACCTGCCACCTCACCTGCCCGGTTACGGACTTTGCGTCAAAGACCAGTGTTACAGGTACACGGTTCGACGCGCTTCGGTTTGGCGAATTCCCGTCGATGGTAGAAGCGCTGAAGTCTTCCCGGTTGATGGCAGCGTTCCTCACTGTGCCTTTGGCTATCAAAATGCGTGAGCAGGGAGTTCCGATCAAGATGGTCTGCCTCGGGCATCGAGATGGGTCGCAACTGGTGATTGCGAAGGATAATCCGGCGAAAGACATGCACGGCCTGGTGGGCAAGCGAATCGCCATACCCAGCCCGTTCAGCAATGAGAATTTCTTTCTGAACAAGATGATCCGCGACCAGGGACTGAAGGCCTCCGACTTCGACATGGTTGTCCTTCCGCCGCCGGAGATGGTCTCCGCGATGGCATCTAAGGCAATTGATGCGTTCATCGTCGCCGAGCCGTTCTGCAGCAAAGCCGAGCTGGATGGTGTTGGGCGGGTGCTCTATTATGCCAAGCAGATTTGGCCGAACTACATCTCCTGTTGCCTCGTGGTTCGCGAAGAATTGATCCGCGACAAGAAAAAGGTAGTAGAAGATTTGGTGCGCGGAATTGTCGACTCAGGGGAGTGGGCGGAGACGCATCGCAAGGATGCCGCCACGCTCGCCGCCACTTACTTTCGGCAGGACCCAAAACTTCTTAACTACGTGCTGACCCAACCAGCGGACCGCGTGACATATCGCAACCTGAATCCGACAGATGACGAGATGCAGAAGATTATGGACATGGGGATGTCGCTCGGGTTTATCAAGAAGTCTATCCCGATGAATGAGCTGATGGATCGATCCTTCATCCCGACCAACATCGTGGCGCCGAACATTGATATGGCAAAACTTGGTGATATGAAAATTCCGGAAATGCCGGCAAAGAAGCCCGCAAAATAGTCGATGAATCGCCGAAAGGAGACAATTTAGTTGAATACGAGAATGATGGCATTGATGTTCTGGGTTGCGGGAGCGGCTGTTTCGATCTTTGCACTCTTTGGCAATAAGTGTCCGGCGGAGGGGTGTCCGGCCTGCAAACTGGTCGGTAAGTAGTTCGCCCAAAATGAGTAGTGCCCGCCTCCGAGTGATCGGTTGGCGGGCTCATTATTTTGTCAACGAGAGATTAGTGATGTATATTAAAATACAGTAATCGCAGTCTGGCGGCGAATTGAAACCCGGAAGTCTTGAGTTAAAATCGACATTGCAAGAACCAAGGGGCATCTAAATGCGGCATCACCCCTATCAAAACTGAAGAAGACTATCGCGCGGCTATGATAAAGATCGAAAGCCTGATGGATGCTCTGCCAGGCACTCCAGAGGAAGATGAACTGGATGTATTGGCAACTCTGGCCTATTCCTACGAAAAACGGACATACCCCATCTTACCGCCTGAACCTATTGAGGCGCTCAAATACCATATTGAGAGTCGTGGATTAACGACCCTTTAAATCAACGCGACCAAGATCAACATTTGGCGTTCCAAATCCCACAAATAGCCCGCTGGTGGGCCAGTGT
>JBDUAM010000310.1:0-26288 GCA_040004655.1 Chthonomonadales bacterium
GCTTCTCCTTGAAAAAGGATACTGCTTAGTGTCTCATTTTACGGATCCATTCCAGGTTAGGTACATAGGTTACACATTTTAGAGTGTTACCCATGTACCTAATCTGCAGCGCAACCCATGGCCCGTCCGAGTTGTTTATACGCCCCAGTGGATGGCGTCATCGCCGAGCAGCGTCTGGATGTAATTCAACTGCCCGTCGTGATAGCACATGTGGACGGTGGGGAATTCCGCGAGTTGCAGGTAGGTCATGGTTCGACCCCGGAACGCGTCAGTTGTCTCAGCAAACTTTGCCGGATCTAGCGCCATGAAAAGCTCCGTCAGGCGCAGGCAGGTCTCTTCTATCAGCCCCAGAACCAGCTTGCGTGTGTTGTACTTTGCATAGAAGGCGGGCTCGTCCTCGGTCGCCATAAACGTCACAAACCCCGTCTCAAAGAAGCCGATCCAGACCTGATTGATGGCTCCGCACTCTGCCGCGATGTTCAGGGCGGTGCGGGAGTTTGCGCCGAGTCCTTCGTTCAGTTTATCTTCGGGGATGGCATTGAGGTCCTGCACGAGCCGGGTCTTCCAGCGATCCAGAAATTGGCAGACGTGTACGTTTAAGTTTGGTGTAGACATGGTTGATCTCCTTCGTGTTACAGTCCGTTGTTAAGTATAAATCGGTCGATTGCCTTCAGCGCGATCTCGCCCTTTAAGCGCGCTCTCTCCCGCTTGTCGCGGATTTTCTGCGGCAGCTCCGGCATGATCCCGAAGTTGGCATTCATAGGTGCGAATCGTTTCGGTTCGGTCTCGGTCAGGTAGGCGCAGAGCGACCCCAGCGCCGACTCCCGTGGCGGAGAGACCGGCTTTAGATCGCAGGCAACCCGAGCGGCGTTGATGCCTGCCAGTATGCCGATTGCCGCCGATTCGAGATAGCCCTCCACCCCCGTCATCTGTCCTGCCAGGAAGACGCCCGGTGAGCTCTTGACCTGCATGTTGAGATCAAGAACGGTGGGCGCGTTGACGTAGGTGTTGCGGTGCATCACGCCGTAACGCACGAACTCCGCATTCTCCAGCCCGGGAATGAGCCGAAACACTCGCTTCTGCTCGGGCCACTTCAGGCGGGTCTGAAAGCCGACCAGTCCCCAGAGGGTGCCGTCCTTATTCTCCTGCCGAAGCTGCACGACGGCATACGGCCATCGACCTGTGCGCGGATCGTCCAGCCCCACGGGTTTCATGGGTCCAAATGCCAGCGTGCGAGGTCCGCGACGCGCGATCTCCTCCACCGGCATGCACATCTCAAAGTAGATGATCTTCTCATCATCCGGATTGTGCGAGATCGACTGCTCCGCCGTCAGCAGCGCCTCGTAAAGGGCAAAATACTCCTCTTTGTTTAGCGGGCAATTGAGGTAATCCGCACTCTCCACCGGATTAACAGCACACCCCTTCTGCTCGGCAACGTCAGGAGCATCCACAGCCTCGCCGTTGACCTCGCCGTCTCCCCCACTCTCCGACTCTCCCATTCCCCAATTCAAAGCCTCCAGACCGCTCCCCCGGCCTCTACGCGACGCCCGAAACACCTTTGACATATCCAGGCTCTCCAGCGTGACGGTAGGTGCGACGGCGTCATAGAAGTAGAGCGCATCGGCTCCCGTGAGCGACTGTATGTGGGGCGCAAGCGCCTCAGAGGTAAGGGGTCCGGTGGCGATGATGAGTGGTCGACCCGCCGGCAATTCGGTCACCTCTTCGCGGATGATGGTGATGTTGGGGTGGGCATCAATCGCCTCGGTCACTTCGCGGGAGAAGGGCTCCCGGTCGACCGCAAGAGCCTCCCCGGCTGGCACGGAATGTCGCGCTGCAATGGGCAGAATGAGCGATCCAAGTCGACGCATCTCCTCTTTCAACACGCCCGCCGCGTTGGTGAGGAGGTTGGACTTAAAGGAGTTGCTGCAGACAAGCTCGGCTAGGTCAGAGGTCTTGTGCACGGCGGTCTGGCGGTTGGGTCGCATTTCGTAGAGGGTGACGGTGCAGCCCCGGTTCGCCGCAGCCCACGCCGCCTCGACCCCTGCAAATCCACCGCCGATGATAGTTATGTGTGGCATTTGTTCTCGAATTTCTTGATTGGGAATGGGGTTATTATGGCATGTGAAAAATGTGAGGCATCTTTCTCTAACCCGATGACTTCTGGGACAGAGTGCGCGGGTCCGCCCCAACGTGGTCCTCATCGACTATCATGATGATTCCGTGAAAATGGTTCGGCATCACGACGAATTCGAGCATATGAAGGTTGGCGTATTTTTCAGAGAGCTTTTTCCACCAGCGTTCTAACATCTGACCGGCGGCATTGAGGCGCATTTCGCTGTCGACAATTTCGCCGAATATCTCCCGGCGATTCTGTGCGACCATTGTCACAAAATAGCCGCCCGGCTGCGAGTAGTCGAAATCCTTCAACCGAATGGATTGGCGACGGTGTTTGCTGGGATCAAATGTCATCGATGGCTTCTCACTGCGCGAATAATTCCTCTATTGTATCCACTTGCCGCCAATATTCCAACCCCCGGCGACAAACCTCGACCCTAACCCCGTATGTCATAATGCCCACGATGAAACGCCTCGACCGCTACCTTGTCCGCGAAATGATTATTCCCTTCCTGATAGGGCAGGGGGCCGTTGTTCTCATGCTTACCGGAACGGTACTTTACAACAACGCAGACATCTTTCTGACCGCCCATATTCCCGTTCTGGGCATCCTCAAAGTCGCGGCGTATTTCATTCCTTATCTGGTCAGTCTGACCATGCCGGTTGCCATGGCGATCGCCGCATCGCTGTTGGTCAGTCGACTTGCGCGTGACACCGAAATCACGGTGATGCGCGCCGCCGGAATCAGCCTTCGACGCATCTTTTTACCGCTTACGATGCTGGGATTGGCGCTCTCGATCGTCGACTTCTATTTTGGGGAGCAGGTGGTTCCATGGTCCAACCGGAAGTACGAGCAGACCATCACGGAGCTATCCCGCGCGACCAACATCTTCACCCCGCAGTCGCAACAGGTCATCCAGAGTAAGGATCGCAAACTCACGGCATACATCGAGGGATTGCAGCTACAGCCCAACTCGAACAAAGCCCTACTCACCAACGTGATGATCCTGAGGCGTGACAATGGAAACAGCGCGCCGACCGTCATGCTGGCCGATACAGCCGATTACGAAAACGGCATCTGGACCCTGCACGACGCGCGAATTCACACCTATGGTCGACGGGGACTCGATGATAAATTCGTCATTGCCAAGTCCATGCGTATCGACTTCCGGCTGGCCGAGCAGACATTCATGGGAATCCCCATGCAGCTTCCGCTCTACTCCGCTGCTGCCACGCGAACCTGGGCCGATCTGAAAGAGACCCTCGGCATGCAACAGGAGATGGTAAGAAAACAGCGTGCTGCCGGCAACATGACGGCAAAGGTCGATCCTAATACGTTGCTCGAATATCACTTTAAATTGAGCGTGCCGTTCTCGTGCCTTGTTTTTGCGATTGTTTGCCCGCCACTCGCGCTTCGATTTGCCAAAGCCGGTAACTTCATGGGGGTGCTGCTCTCCATCTGCCTCGTGTTTGTCTACTGGAACATGCTGCTGGCAGCGAAGATCATCGGAACGCGATTCCCCGAATTGCTGCCGCCCATCGCGGCGGCCTGGGGCCAGAACGTGCTCTTTGTGATGATCGGTGGTTGGTTCCTCTGGAGAGGCGAATGAGGGCGCACTTTCTGGCCCTGCTCTGCCTCGCGGCTGCCTCCCACGCGACCGCTCAAACGCCTCCACTTCCCGGTACGCCCGGCCAAACTCCACCCGGCGGCGGCGCGCCACAACGTCCCGGCGCCCCGACTGCTCCCGGTCAGAATCCCATTCCACCTGGCGCCGATAAAGCCAACATCACCTACGAAGAGCTTACGACTGACGGATCGCGCGTACAGGGTCGAAATGTCTCGATCGAGCTCGGAGAATACTTGCTCACGGCAGGATCGTTGGAAGGCGATTGGGATCACGACCTGATTTTCACGGACAATCCGCGACTGACTTTTCGTGGGCAGACCATCACCGGCGACTCCATTCGGTTCAATCCGAAGACAAAGGCCTACAGCGTCACAAACCTTCACTCCACGCTGACCCCGGACTTCTTGCAATCTAAGATCACGAAGCCGGTCTACGCTTCGGCGGCGGTGATCTCTGGTCGCAAAAAGGACCCGGTCTACGGTACCGACGCCGAATTCACCACCTGCGCACTGACGCTTCCACACTACTTTATTCGCGCGCGCGGCCTGAATATTGAGCCGGGCAAGAGGGTTATTCTTCGTAAAGCTTCCGTCTTTCTCTGGGGGGTCAAACTCATCACTTTGCCGACCCTGGTGATTCCGCTTGATCAAGACACCAAGCGATTTCGGGTGAATCATCTGCCGCTGTTTGGTAAGTCGCAAGAGGAAGGGTACTTCGTTAAGCAGACCTTCAATACGCTCGTTGCGAACCGCGTGCCCGGGATCATTCGGCTGGACCTGATGCAGAAAAAAGGCATCGGGATAGGCACGGACCAGGCGTACAACTACGCGAAAGCGGCAGGGCTATTTGCCATCTACGCCATCCCGACCGGAGGCACCGCCAAGAACCTGACGGGTCGACTCAACCATCGCCAGAACATCGGGGGCGGCGAAACGTTTACGCTTGACAACGAGTACCAGAAGAACTCCTACCTCGCGCTGCCATCCACCACGAACCAGAGCAACCGATTCGGGTTTACGCGGCTAATGGGGATATCTAACACAACGTTCAACTTCTCCAAGCAATCGAGCAGTTCCAGCTCGACGCAGGTCGGGTCGACCGGTGCAACCACCAATTCATCGTACAGCTCCAGTACGATCACATCCACACTGGCGCAGACTCTCAACCTAACCCGAAATCTGACAATGAATTTCGGTACGGACTACACGCACTACCAGAGCCAGAGCCCGAATTTCGGGTCCGCAGCGGCTACCGGACAATCGAACGAGCAGCTAAACACCAAGTTCCAGGCGACCGAGCGCGCCAGCAACTACCAGCTCGAACTCAATGCCAACAAACGGATTCCGGTCGGTCAACAGACTCAGCAGTCGTTCTTTGGCGGCGTGGAAAAATTGCCGGAAGTGACGCTTTCTAACTACAGGTTCACCCAGGGGCTGCTATCCAAAATCCCGGCGACTTTTCTGGTTTCGGCAGGCAAGTATAGTGAGGGGTCGTCGGGGTTTGGCACTACCAGTTCCGGGGTCATCAACACAGAGCGCGTGGTGACGGGAATTGACATCCAGAATACGCGATATTCGCTATCGCCGCGCACCGATTTGAATATCGCTGGCGGATTTCAGCAGTACCTTTACGGACTGAATGGTACCGCGCAGTTTATTGTGAGAAACAACACCACGTTGAGCCAGCGATTCGGGCACAAGTCGGGAGTGAACATCAATTACAGCTACCAGCAGCCGGAAGGCGGCACGCCTTTTCGGTTTGACCAGCAGGGGAAATTCCACGCGCTGAACGCTGATGCAGGGATGCTCGACGACCGCCGATTCCAGGTATCCGCGCGAGTGGGCTACGATCTCGCGGGTAACAACTTTGGCGGGACGAAGACCCCCTGGCAGAGTCTCTCGACCAACGTGCTATATCGCCCGGTCGACTGGGCGCGCATGCGCAACCTCGTTACCTTCGATCCGAATACGGGCAAGGTGATAAGCAGCACAATCGACCTGAGACTCCGCGGACATAACGATTTCAGCTTCGACACGGTGGGAAAGTACGATCCGCAGCGACACAAGTTCGGGCAGATAAGCAACTACCTGAACCTGCCCATCGGTCGCGACTGGCGCATCATTGGGCTGTTTCAATATAACGGCTACCTCAGTCGATTTGAGAGCCGCAGCATTCAGGTCACCAAGGACCTCCACTGCCTGGAGGCCGTGTTCACTTATATTGATAATCCGTTCGGTTTCCGCAGTGATAAGCAGGTCTACTTCACCCTCAGAATCAAGGGGCTGCCGCAGTATCAAGCCATGGGCGTCGGCCAGTTCGGGCAGGCGATTGACACCAGCCTGGGCGGGGATTTTTAGGTACTTTGAGTTTGTGGTAAACGGCGGGCGATCAAAAGGCATCGCCGCTACAGGGAATGTACGCAGAGATGGCATATAAGTACTTCACGTTGCGCAAAATCGAGTGTAGTGATCGTAAAACTGGTAAAATAGCTTTACTTGTACCATTACCTATAGAGGAGGCTCAACAGTGGATCGAGTGAAGGTAGAGCGGGCAAAATACCCTGTACATATCTCGCCCGCAAGCGAGCAAATAGAAGACGATGACCTCTCACACCTGACCATGGGAGAGCGTATTCTCATGGGTATGCAGATTTCTCAGGACGCATATGCTATCTCTGGAGTAAAGGCGGATGACATGGGATCATCACGACATATTGTGCGAGTTTATTGCCGCTGATGTAGAGTACATGGTTGTGGGCGCGGTGGCGATGGCCGGATATGGATATCCGCGCGCAACTGGTGATCTTGGTCTTTGGGTTCGAGCAAACTCGGAAAATGCAGTCAGAATTGTAAAGGCGCTTCGAAGCTTCTGTGCGCCCGCTGCTCTGTTTGATGAATCAATTTACGCGGTTCCGAGACAGACTGCGCAGGTTGGGGTTCAACCCAACCGCGTCGATATTACGACAATCATTGATGGGATTACTTTTTGAGGAAGCATGGCCAGATCGTGAATTCGCGGAGTTGGAAGGTATCAAAACACCTGTTATCAGCCTGAAACACCTCATCCAGAATAAACGTGCAGCAAACCGAATGAAAGACCGGTTGGATATCATGAAGCTCACGAAGTTGTTGAAGGAAAAACCTTAAAGGGCATCCAGTGCGGTGTATTTGGAATTGACCAGAAGTATCTGCATCTGCTACCCACCAACCCCGACCGTATGCCTCAGAATAAACTCGACAATCGGCGTGGGGTCATCCAGCCCGTGCGGATGGTGCTTGAAACCCGGCTTCACGATCACCTTGATCTCTCCGCCCATACGCTGGTACCGCTTCTGCAAAATGACCGTGTTCTCGCTGTAAGGCACCACTTCGTCCGCGTCGCCACAGAGGTGGATGATCGGGACTCTTGCCTTCGCGAGAGCCTTCAAGTTGTCGATAGGGTTCTTCGTATACGCGAGAGCCTCCCCTTCGGACTTGAACCCGTAATCATCCTGCAATTTCTTCCAATCCGACGGACTTCCCGGACCGACTCCCTTGCCGCCGGGCCAACTCTTAAAGTCGAGCACCGGATTGTCGCCGTAGATTACGGATACCTTCGTCGGGTTGGCAGCCGCCCAGTTGTAGATGTAGAGTCCACCACGGGAGAGGCCTTCGAGAGTCAGTTTTGGGGATAGTCCCATCTTTGTCAAATAAGTGTAGAATGCATCCCAGTGTTTCATGGCGCTCGGGGCGCCAAAGGTGTTCCCGACCTCGATATAAACCAGGTGGAAACCCCGCTTCAGAAGGTCGAGATCCAGTTCTGGTCGATGGTCAAAGAACTCGGCGCGCCAGATCCATGGTCGAGTTGGTGCAGTTTGCTGTGGGACAACGACAATGGTTTTGCAACCGTCCAATTCCGAGTCGAATCGGTCAAAGCCATGGTAGTCAGATCGCTTACCAGGAAACAGTGGCGGCAGTCCTGGTGCAAGCGCATAAATCTCCTTAGACAGATCGGCGGCCTTTGAAATCGCTTCGGCAATCGGCAGGCCCTTAGCCATACCCGGCCGTTTGTGTCCTACTTTCGTTAGCCATGCGTCCTTCATTATTTGCTGACGTTCGTGCACGAACTTTGAGAATGCTCTTGCCGAACGCGTACTTTCCGTATCTAATGGCACCGGCTGAGGCAACGCAAGTTTTTCTGCGCCCCACGCATTGAGTAACTCCTTGGCCATCAGCCGATGCCCGGTCTCGTTCTGGTGTACGCCATCGGGCGAAAGGGTGAAATCAGCCGACTTCCCTCGCATCTCCGCGACATATGCATTCAGCGGACCATGCAGATCGATCACGTTCCAGCCGTGCGCGCGCTCGGAGATCAGCCAGTCAGAATACTTGCCTAGCACGCCATCGTATCCGACAAACGGCTTACCGGAGGGATAATCCGCGATCCCGGCCGGAGAGGTTTGGGCCATGATCGGCTTGGGATCGAACGGAGGCGGAGTCATCACCCAGAATTTTGCGTGCGCCGCGATTACTTTGGTCCGGAGGTCCGTCATGCCCTTCTGGTACGCCTTAAATCGATCCTCAGCAAATGGATAGTAGATGCCATCGTTCATGCCGTAGCAGGCAATGACGAGGTCGGGTTTGATCATCTTGAGCGCGCGATCCAAGCGTTCAGCCAGGCACGGCCGCGGGAACGCGCCTCCCGCATGCCCTGCCTCCGAAAGCCCCGAGACAGTCTCGCTCGGCAGCCCGAGGTTGATGACCTCGTATCGCTTCTCGGGATAGTGCCGAGCCAGAAACTCGTCCAGAACATCCACATACCCGCCGCCATAGGTGATGCTGTCGCCGAGGACGAGTATTCGCTTGACGCCTTTGAGCTGCGCCAGTTCAGGAAGGGTCGAAGAGCTCGCCCGCAATGTACAGGCGATCAGAGAAAGCAGGATGAGGCTGAAAATTCGATGTATTCGCATGGCATCATAGTTTACGGTGACCGATTGGAATTCCTTCCGGGCCGCAGAGAGTAAACTCTAACCACTTCCATTTGTGCAAAGGCTAACCGATGTCAAGAACAAACTGGGCCGGAAACTACCACTACGCTGCTCCCCGACTACTTCTTCCAAAAACCGTTGAAGAGGTTCAGGAGATGGTCGCACAATCCACGAAGGTGAAGGCGCTCGGCACACGGCATTCGTTCAACGGAATCGCCGATTGCGAAGAGAAGCAGATCAGCCTTGCCGACCTGGAACCGACTTTTGAGATCGACCACAAACTCAACCGGGTGACAGTCGACGGCGCAGCGCGCTACAGCAGTATCTGCGAGGGGCTGCATCTCGATAACTATGCGCTGCATAATCTGGCGTCGCTGCCGCACATCTCTGTCGCTGGCGCGGTCGCGACTGCCACACACGGTTCCGGGGTCGGCAACGGAAATCTTGCGACATCCGTTCGGGCGTTTGAACTGGTTCGCGCAAATGGAGAGGTTATCCACATCTCCCGTGATGCAAACCCGGGGACTTTCGCGTGCGCGGCCGTCCATCTTGGGGCGCTGGGGCTGGTGACGAAGGTGACGCTCGATCTTGTGCCGACATTTGACGTACGCCAGACCGTCTTTCGAAACCTCAGCTTTGCCCGGCTGGATCGAGACTTCGACGAGATCGTCAGCAGCGCCTACAGCGTTAGCCTCTTTACAGATTGGCGAGGGGATCACGTCGGGCAAGTCTGGTTGAAGGAGCGGACTGACGAGGCAAACCACTATCTCGAACCAGAATTCTTCGGCGCGATTAGTGCTACTGAACCCATGCACCCCATCGCCGAACTCTCTGCGGAAAACTGTACGGAGCAGATGGGGGTCGCGGGTCCGTGGCACGAGCGGTTGCCCCACTTTCGGCACGATTTCACGCCGAGTGCAGGAGACGAGATGCAGTCGGAGTACTTCATTCCACGCAAGTTTGCGCGCGAGGCCATCGCGGCCATCCGACAGATCGGCGACCGGGTTAGCCCTCATCTGATGATCTCGGAGATTCGGACCATCGATGCGGATTCACTCTGGATGAGCCCCTGCTTTGAGGAGCCAAGCATCGCGATTCACTTCACGTGGGTGATGGATTGGCCGTCGGTTCAAGCGCTGCTGCCAGTGATCGAGGCCGCGTTGGAACCATTTGATGTTCGTCCGCACTGGGGAAAACTCTTCACGATGTCCCGCGAAACCCTGCGCTCGAAATACCGAAAACTGTCGGATTTCGAGGCGCTTGCCACAGAACTCGACCCAACCGGAAAGTTCAGGAACCTGTTTCTGCAAAACTCGCTCTTCAGCGATTAGGGGACTTGCGCAGTCGACGCCGAGCAACCATCGCGCCACCCAATCCTGCCATCAGCGACATGGAGACCCATCCGCTGGGTTCGGGGACCTGTGTGAATGCTTCTGATAGGGTTCGTCCGTTGGCGCTGGCTCCAGCATAGGGAAGTTTGTACATGTCCTCAAAGGTCCGAAGCAGATCGAAGAGGTTCGTGGCGGTTCCGTACTGCCCCATTTTCACCTTCGCTCCGCTAAAAATGAGTGCAATATGATTGGCCTCGGAATAGTCATCCTCATCCCAGAGAACTATGAGCAGGCTGTTGTGTGTGCTCGCCCAGGTGGCATATGCCCCGATATTCGCGCTGAACCAGGAGTCGCCCGCCGCGATGCTGCCGTCATGCATGTCGTTCTGCTCATTGGGGACCACGAACGAGAAGGTGGGCAACAGGTTAAAGTTTGAAGGGAAAGACGTGAACGGCTGATTGGTAGTCGACGCGAGGTGGTTGTTAATACCAATACTCGAGTCATCCTGCCAGTTGACCCACGGATTATGCTTGCGCATGTACTGGTTCTGCGCGATGTTGTTGGTAAAGCTGTCGCCGGTAAACCCGACGGAGGGCATGCTCTCGGAGTATCCGGCAAAGCTGTATCCCGCCGCAATTAGCGACGCGCCGATGTTTGGGGTCGAGAAGGGGAGTCCACCGGGCGTGCCGTTGTTCGTGATCCCCTGATTGGAGCCGGAGTATAGGTCGAGGTAATTCGGCTGGCTCGGGTGCTCGATGGCGAAGGCGTTCGTGAAACTCGCTCCGGCGGTTGCCAGAGCATTGATGACAGGCGCCGCAGGATTTCCGATGATCTCACTGTACGACTTGTTCTCTTCAATAACCACGACCACGTGATCAAATGTCGGAACCTGCGCGAAAACTGTTGTGTGAGTCGCAACGGCAATTGCGACAAGACCGACAGTGCAAACGACGGTACGAAGGGTCATTCTTTCTTTCCTTAATATGCTTACTGGTGCTTCAATAGGCCTCTCGTTGCCATCCATTCCGCGGCCCGCTCCGGCCAGTGGGAGACTCCATTTTTGGATGGTCGAAGTCCGTAGCCGTGGCCGCCGGTCGGGTAGAGGTGCAGCTCCACGGGGACGCCTGCCTTCTTCAATTCCAACGTGTAGACCAGCGCATTTTCCGCATGAACGGGATCATCCTCGGTCATCGTGATGAACGCCGGCGGAGTATCTTTCGTGACCTTCAACTCCTCGGAGATGAGCGACAGATCCTTATCCTGCGTGAGGTAAGCCGGGTAGATGAGCACCGTGAAATCGGGCTTGCAGCTCTCTTGATCTGCGGCGTCGACTGGGAAATATGAGCGCGTGGTATAGATGTTAGAAGCGGCAGCCGCGAGGTGTCCGCCAGCAGAAAACCCAAGAATGCCTATTCGATGCGGATCAATTCCCCACTCCGCCGCACGATGCCGAACGATCCCCATGGCTCGCTGCGCATCCTGCAGAGGGGCGGCATATTTCGCCTGCCCGGGTCGAACAGGCACGCGGTATTTGAGCAAAACACCCGTCACGCCGATGGAGTTGAGCCACTTGCAGACCTCCGTGCCCTCCAGGTTCATGGCGAGGATGGAGTAACCGCCGCCCGGGCAGACCACCACCGCCGCGCCCGTATCCATTCCTTTGTTCGGACGGTAAACCGTAATGGTCGGTTTGGAGACATTGGCGAGTCGAATGATGCCGTCTTCTGGACCGCCAGCCGGCAACTGCTTCGTGGAATCGTGCTCGACGCCCAGGTCGCCTTTGTCGCCGGGGGCTACTCCCGGCCAGAGCGCGATGGTGGTCGGCGGGTCCTGATTGGCATGGGCGGGAGCGCCGGAGAGCAGAACAGATAGTCCAGCAACGGCAGAAGCAAGTGTGCGAATTGTCATTTCAAAACTCCAGATCATCGGTGAGTGGCGTTTGTTAGTCTTTGGGTTTAACGGCGTTTGAGGCGGGCCATTCGGTGTTCCCAATACGTTTGAGGTTCATCTCAAAGAACCGGACAGGTTCCTTACCGGGCAGAATTCTGTCGCCGACTTCCTTCCACTTGCCATCTTTGATCATGGCGGTGTAGCGAATGATCATCGGTCCGGCCGGGATCTCCCAGACAAAGCCTTCGGCGGTAGGTTTGATCTCGAAATCGCCCAGGCGACCCTGCGCGTAGGATCGCATCGTGTATATTTTTTTGGCCGTATCATATGAAATGATGGCGAATGCGTTGAAGGTAACTTTGCCATCCGGGTCATAACCTTTGCCCTCGATGACCTTCAGGGAACCGTCCAGGAAGGGGCCAATCCGTTCGGTCTGTGTGATCGTGTGCTTGTCGCCCGAGGCCAGAATAGTCCACGCCTCGCCCCGCCACACGCCGTCCATGTACGCCAGCGGAGCCATGCCAACTTTCTGGGCGGCGATCATGACTTTTGGGTCCTGCGGTTCCTGGGCTGACGCGCCTGTCAGTACTGCCGAGAGGACTGCAACAACTGCTGCAAGAGTTCGAATGGTCATTTCTCTTCTCCATATTATTGGTGGTCGATGTCGCGGTGTTGAACTATAGTTCGCGATGATGGGTCCGGCTTCCTGCGGGGGTGGAATTGAGAAGAGTGGTAGAATTGCACTACAATCCCGATAAGTTTGCAATATCAAACACTATGAGCGAACTCAACATGCGAAAATCCATCCTCAACTCCATCTACATCGTAATCACGCTCATCTGCTTCTCCATTCTCGGGGCATTCTCAGGATGCGCTATCGGAGTAATGCAGGGAGGACAGATTGCCATGAAATTTGAAACATGGATCAAACTTGGGGTCGGACTCGGCATTCTCGTAGCGATCATCTGGATGTTCCGACGATACCGTGCGGGCAAGGACCTCTGGCATGAATAATTCGAACCAACCTCTAACCCGCGACGAACCCCATGAACTCCTGATGAAGCACCACGCAGGAGAACATGAGTTTGTCGAGGCAAGGCTTGCCAGATTAGACCTTCCCAAACAGATCGCCGTCTTCATTGATGGTGGAGAAGCGAACGATACCGCCGTCTTCCAGTTAGTTAACGTCGTCATCTGCCACGCTTTGCATCAAGAAGAGTTCGCGCGAATTCAGGCATTCGTCTGCGAAAGCGCCGAGGCTGCAAAGAGCTGGCAGTATCGACCTCAACTCTGGTTCGTCTGGCCAACGGTCGTTCAAACACTGGAGCGGTACCAGACTGAAAACACCGAACATCCAGAACTTCAAGCGGCCTTAGTCGCAGCGCGACCCCTTGCCGCGATAAACTTCAGAGTTTTTGCTCGCAAAATCAGCTCCGTTCAATTCGCCGTCGCCGTCATCGGTTGCGCCTTACTCGGGTCCCTCATCGGCTTCATGCTTGGCGTCGCCAATAAGGGATTCATACTAAGCGCAGAGTGGGGACTTGTCCTCGGAACTCTCGGGGGAATCGGTCTGTCAGTCCGCTGGATCAAAAGTAGACAACGAGTCGGCAAAAACCTGTGGGAGATTTGATTTCACGGAAGCAATTTGCTTTGTACGCCTGAATTCCCGGCCATTTTCGGTACACAACAGCGACTCCAATATTCACCATTCGCGCTTCCGTCGGCGGGCATTTAGATTTGTGAATGGTTAAGGTACATTCTCAACATTACACTCAAATTGAGTGTAATACGCCGTGTAATCCAGACAGGAGAAATGCCATGAAAAGTCGCCAGATTTTGAAATCAGCATGTCTTACTGCGTTCGTTACACTCGCCACAATTTATGCCGCATCGTCTAAAGCGCAAACCGTCGCCCTGGACTTTACGGGCGGTGGGCTGGGCCAGTCTAACGGTCGCATTACCTGGGGCTGGGCTTTCAACATCGCCTCGGGAGTTACGGTCACCGACCTTGGAGTCTACGATGAAGGTAACAACGGACTTGTAAACAGTCATCAAGTGGGACTCTGGGATTCAGGCGGAACACTGCTCGCCACCACCACCCTCGCATCCGGCCTGAGTGGAACCGCAGTTCCATCTGTCAGCGGATTTGGCTCCTTCCGGTTCAACAACATTGTAAGTCTGGGATTAGCCCCCGGCTCCTACGTAATTGGGGCGGCTTACGTAGATGTTGATGCGGACCTGCTAAGGTTCAATACATCAGCCCCGTCCATGGCGCCCGGGTTTACATTCACCACCGCTCGGTCTGGACCCGGTGGGTTTGTGTTCCCTCCGTTAACATCTGGCACCAACGGATTCTTCGGTCCAAACCTTCGATTCGTCGCGGCGCCCGAACCGGGGACGGTCGTGTCTCTTTTCGGAACAGGGGCTCTTAGCGGGGCATTGCTCCTAAGAAGACGAAAAGTGCGAAGCTCCAACTAGTTAATTAACAGCCAAACTGAATACATAACAACAACGCAGCGAGACGAAAAATCTCCCTGCGTTGTTGTTGAGTATAGAAATGTGCCACTTTTTTATAGATCAATTCGACCTGTCTGGATTGATGCCTGATTCTATATATGTGGCCCACTCGCCGCCGCTCGACCCCTTGCCTCTCGATATTTCGACCGTCCGCCCCGCACGAAGAATCTGGTTCCGATCCCTTAGCAGTCCTCGGCTACGTCATTTTCCGGCCTCCTGATCGGACTCTTCCTCGTCGTTGCAAAAAGGGAGTTATTCTGAACGCGAAGTGGGATACCGTGCTCGGGGCTCTCGTCGGAATTTCCCTGTAAGTCCGCTGGATTAGAAGTCGACAACGAGTCGGCAAGAATTTGTGGGAGATTTGATTTATATTTTCTTAATGGATGGCCATTGGATCATTTAATGTACTAATGGACAGTTAATGTTCGTGTTGCAAAATTTAAGAGTCAGAAGATCAATGAACATGACCAAGCTCTATTTCTAATTAGGAGATAATGTATGAAATGTCGATTTGCAGCAAATGCATCCCGCGTGATTGCTCTCGCAACTCTTGGTCTTGCCCTGGCGATTCCGTCGCAAGCACAGACCATGGCACTCGATTTTACAGGTGGTATTACCGGATCAGCTGATGGTAACAATACTCTTGGATGGGAGTTCGCGCTTTCGTCGAGTGTAACCGTAAAAGATCTGGGCATCTATGATGAGGGGGACGACGGCCTGGTAAACAGTCATCAGGTTGGCCTTTGGACTACAGGTGGAACCCTTCTTGCCTCCACTACACTCGCTTCTGGCCTGAGCGGAACCGATGTTTCTTCCATCAGTACATTTGGTTCCTTTCGTTTCAACTCCATTACCGATCTGGTTCTTGGCCCGGGCTCGTATGTTCTCGGGGCGGCTTACTTGCAGAGTGACGCAGATGTAGTCCGAACAAATACAAGCGCACCGTCCATGGCGCCAGGCTTTTCCTTCACTCAGGGACATTACAATCTAGGTTCGGGTTTTGCATTTCCCGGCGGTACGTTTGCCACATCAGGTGGTCATTTCGGCCCCAATCTGAGAATTAGTTCTTCGGACGTACCTGAGCCTGGCATGGTTGTTAGCCTTCTGGGCGCAGGCTCCCTCGGTGGATTCATGCTCATTCGCCGACGCCAGAGTCGCCGATCACTCAAATAGAACCGCTTGGTTGTTTGACTCTGAAATCGATTGGGGGGCCATTTGCTCCCTAATAGATTTTTGTAGATTACTCCAAACTTCTCAAAAGTTCAGATCTTCAACTTCTTTCCGGAAGAACATCGCCGTCAATATCTAGATGGCATCGGTATGCGGCCAAAAACCATTAATTTCATTAATGGGCCGTGAATGCCTGTACGCCAAAGTTACAGTGTCAGTAAATCAATGAATCTGGACAGGACTTTTGTCCATATAGGAGTTAATGCGTGAAATTTCCATTTGCAGCAAACGCGACCCGCATATTTGCTCTCGCATCCCTCGCGCTTGCTCTGTCGCTTCCATCACAAGCACAGACCATCGCGCTAGATTTTACTGCCGGTGGCTTGGGCGGTGCGCAGGATAATTCTATGCTTGGTTGGGAATTTAGCTTAGCCAATCAAGTGACGCTGACCGATTTAGGCATATATGACGAAGGGAATGACGGTCTTTTCAATTCGCACCAAATTGGCCTTTGGACTGGCGGTGGAACATTAGTCTCTTCAGCAACCATTGCATCGGGATTTAGCGGAAGTGTTGTGAATTCTGCCAGTGGACTCGGTTCATTCAGGTTTAACAATGTGAGTCCTGTTAGCCTTACGCCAGGAAGTTATGTTATTGGTGCCTTGTGGGGCATTCAAGACCGTGACTATATTCGTACAGGGTCCAATAATGTCCCTACACCGCTAAATATGGCGCCGGGTTTTTCCTTTACGCAGCTTCGATACAACGTCAATTCCGGTTTTGCATTTCCAGCCAGTTCTTTCGCAAGAAATGGTCACTTTGGTCCAGATCTCCGTTTCACCACTGTTCCTGAGCCAGGCATGGTTGTCAGCCTTCTGGGCGCGGGCTCCCTCGGTGGATTCATGCTCATTCGCCGACGACAGAGTCGCCGATCCGTCAAGTAGAATGGTCTGGTAGTTTGCTGCACAATGGATCTGGGAGGCAATTTGCCTCCCAGATTTTTTTTGGCTATCGTTCCCTTGCCGTAAATCGGGTATACGTCCAATATCATCAAACGCAAACAACGAGGTCTGCCCATGTTCGCCACTCGACTCGCCGCGCTTCTGCTGCTCACCACCATCTCCGCTCACGCCCAGACCCTCTATGTCAACCCGAAGGGGAGTGACGCCAACACCGGACTCTCCCGAACCACAAGGCCGGGATCGACCCATGGCCCTCTCGCGTCGATGGATGGCGCGCGAATGGCGGTGGCAAAGCTGCGATCCGGCGGCAAGCTGACGGGACTGGTACACGTGAAGTTCGCGCCGGGCGAGTATCCCATTCGCAAGCCGATTCATTTCGGCGCGGCGGACAGCGGTACAAAGGAGTTGCCGGTGATCTACGAGGCCGAGCAACCCGGCCCGAACGGAACCGGAGACGAGGCGAACGTGGTTTTCAACGCGGGGATTCCGTTCAAGAATCCTGGTTTTGGAGGACCGGGAGTCTGGGCTTACCGCATACCCGCAGACATGCCTTATTTTGATCAGGTCTATGTCGACGGCAAACGTGCTGTAACCGCCAGATCGCCTAAAAAATTCTGGTACAAGATGACCGGGAGATACAAAGTCGACCCTAAGAACCCGGTGTCAAACGCACCCGGGAGAGCATTTTGCGTATCGCCAGACGTTTTCAAGATTTTGACGGACCTCAGACCATCAGACTTACACCGGACTACAGTTGTTGTCTATCACGCCTGGGAGATCTCGAGACATCACATCGAGTCTCTCGATGAGTCTCAAAACGGGGTGATCCTCGCTGGTCCGGGCGCTCCGTGGGCATTTATGGAGTGGGGTGCCACACAGCGATTTCATCTCGAAGGAATACCTGCATTGACGGGCGATGACGGGGAATGGTGCAGGTCAATTCTTCCCCAAAAATTTAACTATTTCCCCAGACCGGGACAATCAAAAGACAAGGCAGACGTTCGGGTCCCAAGTTGTGAGCAAGCTCTCATCCTCAAAGGAGATGCAGAGCATAAGGTCCAGTACCTCACCTTTAAGGGGCTTGCATTTCGAAACACCGGCTTCGTTCTTCCTCGAGAGGGACATGCCGACCCGCAGGCGGCGGTCTCCATTCCGGGTGTGCTTCAGGTCGACCACGCGACCTTCGTAAACTTTACCGGGTGCGAGGTCGCCCATACCGGGGACTACGGCATCTGGTTCCGCGAGGGTTGTACCAATTGCCGGGTGGAGCGTTGTTACCTGCACGATCTGGGGGCTGGCGGAGTGCGAATCGGGGAGGCTGAGATCCGCCCGGTCGGCCCAGGTCGGACTGGTGGTATCACGGTCGACAACAACATCATCCACGAAGCGGGCCGAATATTCATGGGGTCCGACATCATCTGGGTCGGGCAGAGTGGCGGTAATCACGTGACCCACAACGACCTGAGCGACGCCTACTACACCGGCATCTCCAGTGGCTGGACGTGGGGTTACACCGAGGCGCTAACCCAGAATAATCGATATGAATACAACCACATCCATCACCTCGGGAAGGGTGTCTTGAGCGACATGGGCGGTGTTTACACGCTGGGAAACCATGCTGGCAGCACGGTCAACAACAACGTGATCCACGATGTCTATTCTTATGATAAGTACGGTCGAGGCGGCTGGGGACTCTACACCGATGAGGGAACCACCGGAATCGAGATGGCGAATAATCTGGTCTACAACGTGAAGACCGGCACATTCCATCAGCATTACGGCAAAGACAATATGATTAGAAACAACATCCTGGTCAACAGTATGGATGGTCAGCTTCAGCGCTCACGAGTGGAAGATCACCTCTCGTTCACGTTTCAGAACAACATCGTGAGTTGGATGGATGGCGGCCTGTTTGCCGGAAGCTGGAAAGATAAGAACGTTGCATTGAAGCAGAACCTCTACTGGAATGCCGGCAAGCCCATTACATTTGAAGGAATGAACTTTAAGGATTGGCAGGCTACCGGAAAAGATGAAGGCTCGCAAATCGCCGATCCGATGTTTGTGGATGCCGCAATGAATGACTACCGACTCAAGCCCAACTCACACGCCCTGAAAATGGGATTCGTGCCCTTTGACCCGGGCAAGGCGGGAGTATATGGTCCGGCGAAGTGGAAGAAGCTGGCAGGGTCGTTTGTTTATCCGAAGGTCGAGTTTGGACCGTAGGTCATAATATTCCTAGAACCCAAAAAGAAGGACCCCCAATGAATACACTAATCCGACTCTCCATCATCGTCGCGCTTTCTGCCATCGCCATCACTCCCGGACTTTGTCAGGTGAATCCTGTTGCGACCATGGGTACGTTAAATCCAACCTCAGGAACTTTACCGACTTTTAGATTGTCTTCGAAATACTCGAATTTCGAACATGTGGATCAGGTTGAAACTGCGACCGAAAGATCAGCAATGCACTTTGAAGGTGGATACATAGTGGACGAGAGTCCGTTGGTCAACACCAGCGGATCGTTTGGTGTCTCGGCATGGGTCAAAGTGAACAAACTGGGTGGATTTCAATCCTTCGTCAGTCTTGATGGCGACCAGATCAGCGCCTTCTTTTTGCAGCTTCGGCAGGATACGGGCAAGTTTGCGTTCACCGTGCCGGGTGCGCCAACGGGGGACGGAGGGGTAATCGCATCTGCCGGGTTTACGCCGCGCACGGGGGTCTGGTACTGGCTCTTTGGCGTGCACGATGCCGCAAAGAAGACCATCTCGCTCTACGTGAACGGGGTGCTCCAGCAGACCACCAATTACACCAGCGCCTTCCGCGGGACGGGCCATACCGCCATCGGTCGAGGCAAGTTTGGCGGTCGACCAGTCGATTTCTGCCAGGCCGATCTGCGAGACGTCAGCTTCTACGACAACGCAAAGTTGAATCCGACGGAACTCGACCGAATCGCCACGCTCACGAAATCGAACAGTTCTACCATCACGGTGGATGCCACGCAGCCCACCCACGCGCTCAGCCCCATGCTCTACGGCCTCATGATCGAGGATATCAACTACTGCATTGACGGCGGTCTCTACGCGGAGTTGATTAGAAATCGCGTGTTCAAGAATAGTGCAAATACGCCGGTCCACTGGACTTCTATCGGCAGCGGACGAATGTTGCTGGACAACTCCAACCCCATCGCGGGCACCGCGCTCACGACCTGCCTGCGACTGGATTCGCCCGGATCGGCGGCGGCCAGCGTCGCAAATGACGGATACTGGGGCATCCCCGTCACCCCCAACACGAAGTATCGCGCAAGCTTTTATGCCAAGTCCTCCAACCCCGGCCGATCAGTCACCGCCTCCATTCAGTCCAATGACGGCACGGAGATATGGGCGTCAGCAAGCGTTGGTGGATTGACCTCCAACTGGAAGAAATACACGGTTACTCTTACCACGGGTGCGAATGCATCGGCGGGCACCGGCAATCGCTTCGTGCTCACCACCAATGGCGCGGGAAGCTGCTGGTTTAATCAGGTCTCACTCTTCCCGCCGACGTTCAACAATCGACCCAACGGAACGCGCCTCGACCTGATGCAGATTCTCGGTTCGATGAAACCGGCATTCCTCCGACTGCCGGGCGGCAACTACCTCGAGGGCAATACCATCGCGGAGCGTTTCAACTGGCGCGAAACCATCGGCGATATCTCCCAGCGACCCGGGCATCAGGACCCGTGGGGCTACCGCTCGGACGACGGATTTGGCCTGCTGGAGTACTTGGAGTGGTGCGAGGACCTGAAGATGGAGCCGGTCCTGGCGGTCTACGCAGGCTACTCCCTGCGCGGCGAGCACGTGGCTGCGGGTCCCAAACTGGAGCCGTTCATCGCCGAGGCGCTGGAGGAGATCGAGTATGTCATGGGTGGCCCGGAGACAATCGGCGGCGCAAAGCGGATCAAGAACGGCCACCCGAAACCCTTCGCGCTGCGATACGTGGAGATCGGGAACGAAGACAACTTCGACCGCTCCGGCAGCTACGATGGTCGATTTGCAGCCTTCTACGATGCCATCAAACTCAAATTCCCGAAGCTACAGTTGATCGCGACGGACAAAGTGAAGAGTCGCAAACCGGATATGATGGACGAACACTTTTATCGCACGGCCGCGACCATGGCCGGTGACGCCGATCATTACGACAAATATGATCGCACCGGGCCGAAGGTCTTCGTGGGTGAATGGGCGTCGCAGGATATCGACAAGCCGTGGGAACGAGCGGCCGAGAAGGGTCCGACCCCGACGCTCAACAGCGCCCTCGGCGATGCCGCTTGGATGACCGGGATGGAGCGCAACTCCGACATCGTCCTACTCTCGTGCTATGCGCCGCTCTTCGTGAATGTGAACCCGGGCGGCAGGCAGTGGGCCATCAACCTGATCGGGTTTGACGCGCTGCGAAGTTTCGCGTCGCCATCATTCTACGCCCAGCAGATGTTCAGCCTCTACCATGGCGACGAAGTGCTGAAAAGCTCGGTGGAAGGGCTCATCCCGCTGCAGGTCGCCGTCAGCCGGGACAAGAAGAAGGGCACCATCTACGTCAAAGTGGTCAACATGAACGGCAAACCGCAGGACGCAGAAGTCGACCTCAAAGGCATCAGTCGCATGAAACCAATAGGTAAGCGAGTGGTCCTCTCCGGCACAAAACTGAGTGACACCAATACCATCGATGATCCAAAACACGTGGTCCCGGTGACCTCGACATTTGCGATCACGGGGCCGAGGTTTAAGTACACATTTCCGGCTTACTCGGCGTCGGTGTTGGTGATTGAGACGGGGAAGTAGGTTGGCGTTACTTCTGTAGACTCTTCAGGTTTTTTAGCGCCTTTTCATTGTGCGGATCGATCTGAAGAGCCTTTTTGTAATAGCTCATGGCTTTCGCTTTGTCACCCTTCTTTTCAAACGTAAAGCCAATGTTTCTGTAAGCGTTTGACGTCTCCTCTTTGAATGCGACCAGTCTCGTGAAATAAGCGACAGCCTCATCATATCTCTTCTGATCACGCCGAACATCACCCATTCCAAAGATGGCGCGCGACTCGTTCGGAAAAAGCGACAGAGCGGCCTGATACTCCTTTTCAGCATCTTTGAGAAGATTCAGGTCCAGATGTCCGTCACGAGTTGCCCTCACATAATATATCTCGCCCAAAGCGGCGCGAATGATTGCCGAATCCCTTGTCGTCGTGAACTGTCTATGTGCATCCTCAATCGTCTTTATGGATGCCACCTTATCTCCTGCGGACTCTTCGGCCAGGCTTTTGCTTGTTAGATCTGAAGGAGTCACGCCAGGCAATTGGGTAATTCGCGTGTAAGTCTTGACGGCCTCTGCGAATTGATTGGTATTGGACTGCAACCATGCCAGTTCCTGAAGAGATTGTTTATCATCTGGGATTATGGCAAGCTCCCGCTTGAACGATTTTATCGCGTCTAGTTTTCTTCCGATCGTGAAATATGCCATTCCGAGGACGAAATGTGTCCTGGATTCGGCAGGGTTTAGATGCGTTGCTCTTTTTAAGACAAAAATGGCATCCGAAGTTCTCCCCACGTCATAAAGCGCTTCGCCATACATCGCAACTATTTCTGCATCATTTTTAAACCTCTTGTAGGCTTGGGCGAGAATATCCTTTGCCTTCAGAAAGTATACTTTTGAACTTGGATTGTCAGCCAATGATTGGCCAATGCGGATCAGGGCAAATCCATAATTAGCCCAGACCGATTGGTCTTCGGGATTGAGAATAGCAAGTCGTGCGTAGATCGGGAGGGCTTCCTGATACTTTTCTGCAAGCAGCAGTGATTTTGCGAAACGCTTGGTTACATCAAGATCTTTCGGGCTGAGTGCGTTAGCCTTTCGCAATGCTGTCACTGATTCGCTGTACCTTTTAAGGTCCCTGTAAAGCCACCCAAGCAAGACGTAAGAGTCCGCTGACTTCGGGTTCAAGTTGATTGCCGATTGCACCTCCCGCAATGCATCAGTCGGCCTCTTCAGCTCATCGTAAACACGGGCAAGGTAATAGTGGTTAATATAATACTGTGGGTTCAACCTTGTAGAGTTCTCCATCGGCACGAGTGCGTCAGAGTATTTCTCCCTCGTGAAATAGATATATCCGATGTTCAGCCAGACTTCTGCGTCATCCGGGTCTAATTTGCTGGCCGCCAGGAAATTCCTCAGGGCGTTGTCAAAATTTTTCAGTTCGACGTAAGTTAAGCCCTCTGCCTTATAACCGGCAGGAGATTGAGGATCAAGGCTGATCACCTTTTCAATTTGTTGGATCGCACTATCATTTTTTCCAACATGGGAATATGCAAGGGCGAGAAATGAGTGTGCGGGGATACTGCCCGGATATTTTTTAGTTGCCTTTTCCAGATACGATATTGCAACTAAGAATTTTTTCTGATCAATAGCTGCTTTTCCATTGTCAATGAGATCAGAAAGCTCATCGGCGCGGGCGACGGTGATGGAGCCGACCACAAGAACGAACACCGTTATCAAATAGAATAGTTTGGAAAACTTGCTCTGCATGAAACTGATCCCTTCACATTCGACTCGCAATCGGTTCAAACTCATCGACCACGACTATACTAATAATGCTATACCCCAACAAAAAATTCAAGTGTGGCTATCAAGCTCTTATCCCTTCAAACCAACCTAGACTTGACGATACCACCATGAAGCGGTATAGTTGCTCTCAATACGTTACGTCTTTAAGTCTTTATATGCACGACTTTTTGTAATCCTGTAATAATCTCCCAACCAACCGACTCCCCAAAAACGCAAAATTTGAACCGAAAGAATCTACCCCCGTGGATGTCCCGGTCAGCGTTCAGCATGCGCGCGTTCGCCTCGAGTTTTTGGACGGACTGCGTGGTCTTGCGGCATTCTATGTGCTCCTCTTTCACGTGCGGTACGCCGTGGCGGGTAAGCTCGACGACTCGCACCTGCCCACCTGGTTCTACTGGTCCAGCGCATGGATGCAGCCGGGTTACTACGCAGTAGGATTCTTTATTCTCCTCTCCGGATACTGCCTGATGCTCCCCGTTGCACGGTCGACTGACGGCCAGATTCGGGGTGGATTTAAGGATTACATTACGCGGCGGGCACGGCGAATTCTGCCGCCATACTATGCCGCGCTTGCTCTCTCTTTATTGGTGACATGGTCAATTCCGGGCATGAACAGGCCATCGGGTGGCTGGTGGGATCAGACGCTGCCCGCCTTCCGCGCCGACATCATCTGGTCGCACATTTTTCTGTACCACAACTTCAGCGAGGCCTGGCAGGTGAAGATTAACGGCGTGCTCTGGAGCATTGCCGCGGAGTGGCAAATCTATTTTCTCTTCCCGCTGTTTCTGCTACCGCTCTGGCGTCGATTTGGAGCCAAAACGCTGGTGGTTGTCACCTTTATCATTCCGTTTTTGCCGGGGCTGGTGACGGGTGGACTGGGGCATCGGCTACGACCCTGGTATATCAGCCTCTTCGCATTGGGGATGGCGGGCGCGGCCGTCTGTTTTCACAACGACGATCGCCTGAAATCACTGCGGGAGCGATTCGGCTGGGGAAAGTTGACACTGTTCTGCTATGGACTTTGCGGTCTCGTCTGGTGCGCAGGATTTGTGCTGCATCAGCCTAAGCTGTGGCTGCAGATGCGAGCATTTGAGATCATTCTCGGATTTGGGACTGTCGGACTCATTATTCTCTGCGCTCGATCTGTTAGTACTCCGGACGCTAAGCCCATTGCCATTCTCAAACTTCTGAACCATCCCTGGATGGTCTGGCTTGGCACCTTCTCGTACAGCCTCTACCTCAGCCACGCGCCGGTACTGGGTCTGTTGCACCTCGGCGCGAGAACCGCGGGACTCACCATGCAGGCCACCTTTGTCATGATGGTAATTGTAGGCGTCCCGCTCTCGGTGCTGGTTGCGTGGCTATTTCACCTTGCGTTTGAGCGCCGATTCATGCCCGGACACTTGTCCAACAAGGCGATGGCATCATGAGGAACCGTTCCGGTAGTCGATTTGTTTTCAGGGTCCTCGGAATCTCCGCGATCTTTTTGTTAATCTGTTTTGTAGGTGGATTGACTCACGGATTCGATGCAGATGAACTGCAGAATCTTCACTTTGCCTACAACATTCAACATGGGCTAATGCCTTTTCGCGACTTCTTTGAACACCACCCACCCGTGTTTCACTACGTGCTGGCCGCCATCACCCAGCCATTTCAGGAACCCTCGTTCGGGTTGCTGCTGCTCACGCGCTCCATGGCGATGGTTGTTCTCGCGTATATGCTCTGGGCGTTTTATCGGTTGATTCGGTTGGCCCTGAAACCGCGCGATGCCGCCATCGGAATACTTGCCCTACTCTCCATCAATCCATTTGGACTTACCGCAATGGAATTCCGCGCCGACTGGTTGGCCCTGGGATTGCTGTTGCATGCCGACCGAATGTTGCTGCTGGCGATGCGCTCGCGCGATCGACTGCTCACCCACGGACTCCCCGGAGCACTTCTGTTTGGAGGCGCGATCTGCCTGACGCAGAAGTCGATCCCCATGGTAGTCGCCGCGTTGCTGTGGGCCGGGCTGGCGACTGTTTTCTCTCGTCGAACGGAACTCCGAGGGGCGAGATGGACCGTATTATCCGCCTGCGCGGCCCTGGCGCCCGCGCCGTTTCTGGCTGCCTGGGGATGGTTTGGGCTAAAGAACGCCGGAGCGGAATTCATTCGCAACGTGGTGTTGATTGATCTGCACTGGAAGTCTGAGGGCACGTGGCGATACGTTGCCCAGCAGACCGTGCCGCTCAGCGCGCCACTTTTTATTGCGGCCTACGCAGGGCTTGCAGCCGGTTGCCTCAAGCGATTTCGCTTGCTTACCCGAATGACGTTTTCCAGCTTTGTGGGGGCGCAGCTATTCGCGGGGACTTTCTGTATGTTCGCGACGCCGGTACCGCATGGGCAGTCCTTCGCGTTTTACGTGGTGCCATGGGTCGCGTTGATGGCCACCCGGGCGATTGCCGGCAGTCGATTTCTGAGGAGCATCAAGCGGAGTGAGAATCTCTCCCTGCCCGTTATGGTTGGCGGCGCATTCACGCTGGCGGCTTGCTATTGGTACAACGCGGCGTTGACCTTGATGTTGTGGGCAGTCATCCCGTTTGTGATCCTCGCGATTGGCAAGATTGGCAATCGAATGAGGTTGACTACCGCGCAGGCGTGCATCGCGGCGGCGGCGATTGGTCTGGGCGTTCAGGCGGGAAGCTCCATCAATTCCGCGATGAAGGGCGAGGGAATCGAGCAGGCGAGCGTGCAGAAGTTTGTCACGCAGACGCTCGATCCGGAGGAGTCGATCATCGGCACCTGGCCGCTGCTCACGCCGTACCGCCGACAGCCGACCTACCACGGATTCGCGCGCAGAGGATTGGTGCAGACGGTGGGCGTAAGCGCACTCGAAGAGGAGTATATATCCGCGATGCGCAGCGGAAAAACTCGCGCGGCGCTGGTCGACGAGAAGGATGTCGCCATACAGATGCCGGGGTTCGCGCGGTTTTTGCATGAAGAGTGCATCCAGGCTCCCGGAATGCCGCCGAACCGCGATCGCGCGCATTTGTATCTGTACGAAGCGAGGCACGTCACACGCTGATCCGAATCCGAAGGTAAACTCTCGACATCTGTAATAACATCGAAACACGGGAGACCT
>JBDUAM010000470.1:0-2403 GCA_040004655.1 Chthonomonadales bacterium
GAGTATGTGTACTTCTACAGCGGAAGCAAGAAGCTGGCGACTTACGAGATCGGTTACTACCGCCCTAACAACCAAACCCCGTTTACACCCTACTTCACGTTGACCGGAACAAACATCTACTTCGGCGGCAAGCTGATCCAGGCCGAAGGAACGCCCGTCGTCCTCGACCGGCTCGGCTCGGTCGTCGCGACGGTAACTCAAGCCGGCACCGTCGCCCACCGGTATTATCCGTATGGCGAAGAGCGGACTTCGACGGCGAATGAGAGTACGAAGTTCGCGACGTATTTCCGAGATAAGACGACGGGGATGGATTATGCCGTGAACCGGTATTTTAGTAACACGATGGGACGGTTCACCAGTCCGGATCCGTCCCGCCGAAGTGCCAGAAGGCGCAATCCACAAAGTTGGAACCGATACGGCTACGTCGGTAATGACCCAATCAACCGCATCGATCCTCTCGGGCTTGTGATGTACGATGAGTATGGCGAGCCCATAGATGAAGATGATGGTGGCGATCTTGATTATTGTGATGCATTCCCAGACGCTATTGAGTGCGGG
Organism: Chthonomonadales bacterium; assembly: GCA_040004655.1. Classification (GTDB taxonomy): domain Bacteria; phylum Armatimonadota; class Chthonomonadetes; order Chthonomonadales; family CAJBBX01; genus JBDUAM01. Next base: position 559 of record JBDUAM010000470.1, read on the forward strand.
GGTGATGGAGTTGGGGGCCTAGGATTTGGTGGACCTGCGGGGGCCGCCGGTTCGACCGGAGGCATTGCCCACAGGCCTGGAAGCACGACAGGGCCTGCTGGCTATACAGAGGCATTGGCGCTTCTTAAAAATGCTTCGAAGGATTGCCTCAATGATCTCAAAGCCTCATCGTCGTCTCAGGCTGTTAACAGACTGCAAAACACACTGATAACGTATGACTACGGCCCAGTTCCGATTTTTGACAATAACGGAAGAGTCACAAACAAGGCCGCACCTGCTCAGACCACCGGTTCTGGCGGAATTAGCCTTAATCTGAATTTTGGTTGGCTCAGTCCAACCAATCTAGTCGGCACGTCCACGGCTGGGGGCCCCAACCTTGTCGATTGGCTGAAAAGCGTCGGAAACTCGATCAATGAACCAAATCTATCGGCGGGACAGTATCACGAACTTGTTCTTTTGCACGAGCTTGGTCACCTATTTGGCGTAGGTGATGACACCGAAACGTATAACAAAAGCATATTCGAGGATTGCATTAAGGGGAAATGAGACTGCGAATAGTGTTGACCATTGCGGCTGTCTTAACAAGTGTCATGCGCAGTCTTGCCCAAGATAGGACTGATGCCCTGCCTGTTCTAACCGTTTGCGAAGCGCTTAGAAATTTGAAGGCATACGGAGACACGGATGTTGTAATTGTGGGCAGATCAGTGTTTACATTCGAAGGAACTTTTCTAAATGAGGACTGTGCGTTGGACGGAAAGATTTTGATTCAAGGACAAAGGTGGTCGAGCAGAATCCTCCGTGGTGGCGATGGCTGCCCTCCTTTTAACAAGAAAGGACCCAATGTCGACGAGGACCTTTTGCGCCGCAAGTTACTGCAGGTGAAAGAAACTACGAGCCTGAAATCCGGGGAAGAACTTCGACGCGAGAGGAACCCTTTCGCCGATTATTGGGCGGCCGTAGTTGGTCGACTGGTTAGTCCCCCAGTGTTAATACCACATAGGCCGCCTAGTGAGGCCCAACCGAAAAATAGGCCAGGGAACGGTTATGGAGCCAACGGGTCAGTTCCAGCCGCGATTATCTGCGGTAGGGAGTACAAAGTATGGGCTCAGCCATGATCTATGCCACTGCAGGAAACATATCGATTGGCTTATTGAGCGCCGGCCCTGCGAAAGCCGAACTTCCCGATTTCCATTAGAGCAACTAATACCTCAGCTTCCGGAATGATCACGCCGCAGAGCGAATGCCACATGTACTACGGTAACTTGCACGTTCGAGGATCCCACAAGCCACGGAGATGGATATCAGAAGGATGAGAAATGAAAAGATTAACATCGGAAAATCTACGGCGCTAGAATTCTCAGATGTGTTTCCGATGCTTGTCTTTGCAACTTGTATGGGTCTTATTCTTGTTCATCTCTACAGCCGTTTCCACCTCGCTCTGGACGAAGGCATCTACCTAACGTCCGCCCACCGCGTAGCCCAAGGCCAAGCCCCCTACCGCGACTTCTTCGCGCTCACCGGCCCCCTCGACTTCTGGCTCCACGGCCTCGTGTTCAAAATCCTAGGCCCCAGCCTGGCCGCCGCCCAAGCCGTGTTAGCCTGCGAACTCGCCCTGCTTTGCGCGGCCATCTATTGGCTGACCGCCCGGTTCACCACAAATTGGGCTGCAGCCTCCACCGCGGCACTCTACCTCGCCATGCTGCTCACCTCCCCATACCAGCTCTACGTCAACCACCGCTGGGACAGCAACACACTGATCGTACTCGCCGCCGCCGCGCTTTGGGCCGGAGTGGAAAGCCAAAAGAGAAAGTTCCTTCTAATCGCGGGCGTCCTCGCCGGAGCCGC
>JBDUAM010000543.1:0-7997 GCA_040004655.1 Chthonomonadales bacterium
CCGTGCGGTTACGGTCAGTCCATCTTCGGTGGAGAGAGATGTAATCCTCTTGTTCGCCTTGGTAATGGACGCCAAAAACTGATTGCCATAAATGAGTACACCTGCCTCGCGCGCCATGTCCCCGAGCGTTTTCTCCGCGACATGAGGCTCAAATTTCAACTCTTCAACCACTCCATAATGTTTGCCTAGTCTCTGGTAGAATTCCCGCGCCATTCCACCAATGGCCTTCTGGTTTCCAAAATCGGTGTAGGAGAGACCACCAGAGGTCATACCGCCCAAATGCCTGGATGGGTTGATAAGAATGACCGTCCGGCCCAGTCTACGCGCCTGCACCGCCGCGATCACACCGGATGCCGTGCCGCCGTAGATGCAGATGTCGGCATTCATGGATACCGGCTTTGATTTAGCATTGTTGGGCTGGTAATAGTGGGCGGTGGGAGTCTCAATAGGCTTGGGTGGGGGCATTAAAAATGTTGCGAAGAGCGATGCCAGAAACATTAATGGCTCCTCGATTTAGATTTTGTTGGTTTAATCTTGTAAATGACTTTGGCGCGAAATTTGGTTCTGCCGCGCTTAGTGGGGCTGGCACGATAGACGGAGATTATATAATCACCCTCGACCTTTGTATCCGCTTCAAAGTTCTCTTTTACCCTCTTCACGGTAATCATTGTGCCACCAGCGCGCATGAGTTTGACCATTCCAGAGGCACGTGGCACGGATTCCAATATCACCCGCAGGTGACCACCTCTTTTGCCCGAGAAGCCGAACTCCATCTCTTCTGAACTCTTGACGTTGCCGGTAACGACAGTGTTGATCATTCCGTGGGAAAACTTGAGCGCCAGGGGTTCCGCTTTGCCGCCTCCCTGGGCTCTTGACGCCGACAGCAATTCGACTAAGACCCCAGTGAACAGGCATATGGCAACAACAGCTTTACTCGGGTATTTCATTTCCCCTCCAGTTTTGCCCGACGTAACGCGTTGAGGTCGGCATTGGCCAGTCGTTCCATCTCTGCTTCAAGTGGATCTACCGGCGGAGTTGCGGGGGCCGTAACCCTTGGTGTCACCTTCTTTGGCTCAGGTGGCGCAGGCGCAGTCACCTTCTGTTCCAGCAGTTTTCTCAATTCCGGCCGATCCAGCGAGCGGACTCCTGTGGATTCAAAATCAAAGTCGTTTGCATTCTTAGACGCGCCAAGGTCTGCCAGAGCTTTCTTCATCAAGTCATCGTCCGAAATATCGGGCGGGGCGGGCGACGGCGTAGGCACAGCAGTCTTTGGAGAGTGTCGACGGACGTGCGCCATTGTGGGGTTAGCCAGGGGACGAACGGGCGGGGCGGGTTTAGTTTGAATGCGCCTTCCGGGAAAGATATTGGTCGCACCAGGGTTGCCTGAAACAGGAGCCCATTCAATGCCCTTATCCTCGGCCCACTTCCGGGTGACCCCTTTCAGGACATGTGCGTCGCCATGGATGATCTGGACTGACTTCAGTCCGTGCCACTTCCCGGTCGACCAGCAATCCTCCAGGCGATGTCGAGCCTGAATTCCGGTCAATCCGTGGAGGTCACGCTCCTTTTCACCACACATTTTGCCGCTCCCCAAAAACGTATGCTATAATTATGTCATGCGTTCGTAGCTCAGTGGATAGAGCATCTGTCTTCGGAACAGAGGGCCGGGGGTTCGAATCCCTTCGAGCGCACCAAATCTTTCTATCACTCGATTTTCCTCTATCTTCGCCTCAAATCCTGATATTCCGTCGTCTATGCAATAGCTACTCCATTTCGAGATCAAATACAAGGATAATTGGTTTTGATTCGCGAACTCTCTTGCCAGTTATGAATCAGTTAAAACCAAAGGAATTTTGATGCGAGTAATCATTTTTGCTGATATGGAAGGCGTCGCCGGAATCCAATCATGGGAACACGTTGGCGGCAACACTCCCCTCTACATGGAAGGTCGACAGCTCTATACCGATGAAGTCTGCGCTGCCATTCGCGGATGCAAGAAGGCCGGCGCGACCGAAATTCTGGCGATCGACGGCCACGGTGGGGGATTTCCCGGTGGAAAGCCATTCATGAGCTGGGTTCCAGATCGACTGGAGCGTGGCGCGGAGTATATTCAAGGATTTGCATGGGCGCGTTACGTGGAGACCATGCAGCGCGGCGAATGTGATTGCGTGCTGTTTGTTGGCGCTCATGCCATGGCAGGAGTGACCGACGGCGTGCTCTGCCACACGGTGAGTTCGGAGACCTGGAACAGCGCCACCATCAATGGGACACTGGTCGGTGAAAGTGGAATTGTAGCGGCGGTCGCGGGGAGTTTTGGAGTGCCTGCAGTCTTCGTATCCGGCGATACGGCGACCTGCAAAGAAGTAACAGACCTCCTTGGTGACAAAGTTGTCACGGCTCCGGTGAAGACTGGCCTTGGTCGATTTGCCGCGAAAAACATGGCTCCCGGCGACGCGTGTGATCTCATCGAGAAGCAGGCGGAAGCTGCCCTGAAAAATAGAAAGAACTGGCCTAAGCCGCTGACCTTCACCGCACCGGTGACTTTTAAGGTCGACCTGGCCACCAGCGACCGAGCAGCATCCTTCCAGGGCAGAGCGGGCGTGGAGATCGTGGGTCCGCGAACCGTGCAGGCTACCGGCGAAGATTTTTGGGCCGCGTGGGATGCCTTCTGGTATCGGTCGTAGTCTTAACAAAGCGTTAACAACTCCTTAACATTCCAAGGTAGGAACAGATAATAATTCATGGCTGATATTGCATGCGTCGGCATTCTCGTTGCCGATCTCATTGGGCGACCCATCGACGCCATTCCCGAAAAGGGACGGCTCGGACTTGTGGACAACATGTCGCTCCACATCGGCGGCTGCGCTTCCAACACGGGAATATCCCTTGCCAAGTTGGGAGTTTCGACCTCTGTAATCGGCAAAGTCGGCGCGGATGGTCTCGGCAAATTCATGTTGCAGACCCTTGAGGCTGAGGGCATCGATACCCGCGGGATGACGGAAGACGCTACTCTCAACACCTCCGCGTCTATGGTGCTGGTAGATGCCGACGGTGAGCGTACGTTCATCCACTATCTCGGCGGCAATGCCGAATTCAGGGATACAGATGTCGCCTGGAATATTGCTAACGAGGCAAAGATCTTCCACGTCGCAGGCGCACTGGTGATGCCCGCGTTTGACGGCGAACCGATGGCTGCGGTCCTTAAGCAAGCTCGAGCAAACGGACAGATAACCTCGCTTGACGTTGTGTGGGACGCCACCGGCAAGTGGATGAAAACGCTCGCGCCTGCCCTGGTCGACCTCGACTACTTCATGCCGAGCCATTCCGAGGCGCAGATGATGACAGGATACGAAGCCCCATCCGATGTGGCTAAATCGCTGCACGATCACGGGGTGAAGACAGTCGCGCTGAAGTTGGGTTGCGAAGGCTGTTTTGTCTCCGGGCCGTCGGGAGTAGTGCAGGTTCCGGGATTCAAGGTTGAAGCAGTCGACGGCACCGGTTCTGGCGACGCATTTGATGCAGGTCTTCTTTGCGGCGTCATGAACGGTTGGGATGTTGAGCGATCCGCCCGATTTGCAAATGCGGTCGGGGCGTTGTGCGTCACCGGGGTAGGTGCGACAACCGGCATTCGATCCATGCAGGCGACGCTCGATTTTATGGCAAGTCAGCAAAATCAGTAGTCACTGTATCTGTCGCGTGGTACCCTCGTAGTATGAAAAACCAGCCTCCCGCCCCGCCCACCGCCGATTCCATCCTCTTCGGGTCTGATACCACCGAACGCATTGTCTCCGTTGAACCTGTTGGCAAAGACCTCTACGTCTATCGCCGAATGGCCGATGACACGCTCAAATTAGATCTCCAGCCACTCAAACTCTGGATATGCCTTCTCGAACCTGAACGTGAATTGGGTGAAGCTACCGAATTGCAGGGTGGCGATTACCGCTTCCTCTACACTTTTGATAACCTGGATAGCTACCACGACGCTCGTAGAAGATTCAATCACTCTCGTTCGGCCATGCTTGGGTACGCCAATCCGGTCAAGAGCGCGCTTTCCCTCACCGGCCAGACACTTTTCAAGGGCATGGCATTCGAGAATATCATTCGGATGCAGCTCGATATCGAGACTACCAGCCTCACACCAGATGGTCCATTGGATCGAATTCTCCTGGTCGCCATCAGTGACAATCGTGGATTTGTGGATACGTTTGCCGGAACCGAGCAAGAGATCATTAAAGCGACGGTCGCCTGTATCCACGAACGCAACCCGGACGTGATCGAGGGCCACAATATTCTTGGCTTCGACTTTCCGTTCCTCATCGCAAGGGCCAAGCGGCTCGATCTGAAATTTGGGATTGGGCGAGACCATTCCGCGCCAAATCTGGGGATGGAGCGCAACTTTGCGATCGGGGGATCCAATCGACCATTTCGACCGATTTCCATTCATGGTCGCCATGTAATCGACACCCTTCTTGCTCTGCAGAGATACGATTGGGCGCGCGGAGAGCTCTCCAGCTACGGCCTTAAAGAGGCGGCGCGTGTCTACGGCATCAGCGAGACGGATCGGATTGAGCTTGACCGAACCCGAATGGAAGAGTTCATGTTTGACGACCCAGATCGAGTGAAAGAGTATGCCCGGCAGGATGTTGTGGAGACGGGTCGCCTCTCTGAGATCGTCACGCCGACCGAGTTTTTCCAGACGCAAATGGCCCCTGACAACTACGCCGGCGTCGCCATCACGGGCAGCGGCGAGAAGATCAATTCTATCTTTGTGCGCGCATATCTGAACGCGGGTTGTGGCATTCCTCGGCCCGTACCGCCAGCCAGCAACCTGGGTGGACACACGGAATTACGCATGGCGGGCGTGATCAATCGGGTGGTAAAGGCCGACGTGGAGAGCCTTTATCCGAGTATCATGCTGGCCGAGCGGATTCAGCCGGCGAGCGATCACCTGGGCGTCTTTTTACCAGCGCTTGAGCAGCTAACGCGACGACGTTTGGAAGCAAAAGGCATGATGAAGACCTGCCCACCGGACGAGGTCCGCTACTGGGATGGATTGCAATCCTCGTTCAAAGTATTGATCAATTCGTTCTACGGCTATCTCGGGGCCAATCCGTTTCAGTTCAATGATCCGGCCGCAGCGGGTCGAATTACGGAGCTCGGTCGAAAACTGGTGGTCCAAATCGCCGACGAGATTACCGAGCGCGGCGGCAAAGTGATCGAGATCGACACGGATGGCGTCTATTTTCAGTCGCCAGTGGGGATCGATTCCGAAGAGAGCCAGAAGGAGTTCGTAACAGAAGTCGGCTCCAAACTTCCGCTTGGTATTCGACTTGCATTTGACGGTCGATACAAGACCATGATCAGCGTGAAGACGAAGAATTACGTCCTCTACGGATACGACGGCGAGGCAACGTTTAAGGGCGCGTCCCTACGTAGTAGAGCCGAAGAGATGTATGGTCGAGAGTTCATGAGGCAAGTCTGCGACCTGCTGGTCGAAGGGCGAGAATCGGAAGCCAGCGAACTCTACCTGAAGCTCCTCACCGATCTCTTGGAGCGTCATCGGCTCGGTCTCGCCCTCGCTGCCGGAGCATCGGGTCCCTCTGGAGAAGATATCCCGTCGCGAACGAGTGACCACAAAGACCCGTGTCAGCATGGGCAAGGCGCGCAGCAAGGCCATTGTCGGCGAGCTACTGGTTGGAGAGTACATGACCGTCTATGAGCGCAAAGACGGGTCGCTCAATCTCGTAGAGAACTTTTATGAAGGCGATGAGAATGTCGAATACTATCGGCAGAAGCTCTATAAGTTTGTGAGTCGACTAAAGGACGCAATCGGCCCGGATTTCGACAAGCTATTCCCCAAACCGACCGCCGACGGTGTGCGAGATCAGACGCAGCAGGCGCTCGGCCTTTTTGACGAATAGGGCTCTACAGAGGACGAACCTGCCGTTCTGTTGAACTTTCGTCTATGCTCAACGCACTCTTTGGAATAATGCTCGCTTGTATTGGCGTCGGCCTGTTTCGACTGAGACGGAAAGCCCTCTGGCGAGACGCATTCCGAAGACTTTATCAGCGCCAGAGCGCCAAGATTTCCATAGCAGTAATTGCGATATACATATCTATCGGCGCACTCGATTCCGTTGGTTGGAAAGACCCTGCGACTGGCAATTTTCGTTCCGTAATTGATCGAGTTTTCCAGCGGGAGAATGAGCGTACCTACTCCGCGCCGATGGCCGTGATGACCACCGGCGAACCCATTCCCCACAATCTCGCGGCCAAACACATTTTCGGTACCGATGGCACCGGCGAAGACGTTTTATATCAAGCGCTCAAAGGCTGCAGAACCGCACTCATCATCGGCGGACTCACGAGCGGACTGGTCACGCCACTCGCCATCATCCTCGGCATGCCTGCGGGCTACTTCGGCAAACGCGTCGACGATGCCGCACAATTCTTCGCGGCGGTTCTGGACTCCATTCCATCTATCCTCATGCTCGTCGCGATCATGCTGGTTCTGGGTCGAGGGTTGGCCCAACTCTGCATCGCGCTTGGCATCACCACCTGGGTCGGCCTGTTTCGAATTGTCCGTGCAGAGACTATGAAACATCGGGATCGGGAGTATGCTCGGGCGGCCCGGGCTCTTGGCGCAACAAATTTTCAAATCATGACCCGCCACATTCTCCCTAATATCACGCCCCTTATTGTCATCGGCGTCACCCTGCGATTCAGTGGACTGGTGCTCGCCGAAGCCGTGCTCAGCTACCTGCAGATCGGTGTCGAACCCGGCACGGGAAGCTGGGGAAACATGATCGACGGTGCTCGGCTGGAACTCGCTCGGGACCCCATTGTCTGGTGGAACCTCCTCGCGGCGACCTCCGCCTTGTTCGTGCTGGTGCTTGCATTTAACATCCTCGGCGACGCCCTGCGCGATGCTATTGATGTTCGATTGAGGAGCAGTTAGTTGGCTGAAACCGTCCTCACGATATCCAATTTGCGCGTTGGGATTGATACGCCTCGTGGCACGGCATACCCGGTCGATGGTGTAGATTTTGAGCTCCATCTTGGGGAGACGCTGGCGCTTGTCGGCGAGTCGGGCTGTGGCAAGAGCATGACCGCGCTCGCACTCATGCAGCTTATTCCGGAACCTGCCGGGTTTATCGAGTCCGGGGAAGCCCTGATGGACGGTCAAGACCTCTTTGATCTCACGTGGGAAGAGATGCGCCTGCGTCGCGGCAAGTCGCTCGCGATGATTTTTCAGGAGCCGATGACGAGCCTCGATCCGACGTTCAGCATCGGTTGGACCATGAAGGAGGCATTGCGAGTTCATGGTAATCAGGACGATTCTTTGATTGAGACGGCGTTGAAACGAGTTGGTCTGGACGATGTTGGTCGAGTCCTGCGCAGCTATCCACATGAACTCAGCGGTGGCATGCGACAGCGCATCATGATCGCGCTGGCGTTGCTGCATCGACCGTCGGTGTTGATCGCAGATGAACCGACCACGGCCCTCGACGTCACCGTTCAGGCTCAGATTCTGCAATTGCTCAAAGAATTACATCGGCAAGACGGCATGGCGATTTTACTGATCACCCACGACCTCGCGGTGGTCAGCGGAAACGCAAAACGGGTCGCCGTGATGTACGCCGGGCAGATTGTGGAGATCGGGTCGGTCGAGGAAGTCTTTCACCAGCCACGTCACCCGTACACTCGCGGATTGCTGGCTGGTCGCCCTTCTCGCGACAGTCGTGGGCAAAAGTTGGGAGTGATAGAAGGCGTGGTTCCCGGCCCGACAGCCTGGCCCACAGGCTGCCGATTCGCCGATCGTTGTCCCTCAAGAATGGATGCGTGTTCGGCTTCAATCCAAATGAAGTCGGCACACCGAGATGGACTTGTCCGTTGTATTCTGGAGGACGTTTAGTTGGCAGACGAGCGCTATCTGCTGGAGGCGAATGGACTGACCAAGCGCTTCGGGGTTCGCGGCGGATTTCTCAAACAACGAG
>JBDUAM010000475.1:0-7979 GCA_040004655.1 Chthonomonadales bacterium
ATACGCAGTCGACGCCAGCAGACGGTCGACTACCTTTTCATAAGCATCAGGTGATCGGTCCTTCAGGAAATTGTCTACGTCGGCGGGAGTCGGCGGAAGTCCGGTCAGGTCAAAAGTAACTCGGCGGAGCAGCGTGATCGGGTCGGCAGGCGGAGCAGGTTTGAGCCCCTGCTTTTCGAGCTTGCTGAGCACAAAGGCATCAATAGGATTGAGCACCCAAGCCTTCGACCTGACGGCTGGCACCACAGATCTCTGCGGTGCACGAAAAGCGAATGGGAGTTCGTGCGAGGCATCCACACTCGCCGGCCAGAGGGCGCCACCTGCAATCCACGTGCGGAGGGTCGCCACGTCGGCGGGAGAAAGTCGCTTGCCCGGCGGCATCTGCGTCTTATCTAAACCGCTGACAAATCTGAATAGTCGACTCTTCTCAGGCGTCCCGGGAATCAAGTCCACGCCGTGAAGTCCACCGGATCGAAGTCCTTTGGACGTACGCATGTCCAATCCAGAGATCTTGAGCGGCCCATGACAAGAGAAGCAGTTTTCGCGAAGTATCGGCAAGATCCTTTGTCGAAACATGCGTTCTGCGTCGGCCGAGTCGGCGTGGGATATTGTGGTCGACGCGGAGAGCAAACAAGCAGCCCCGGTCGCTGCCACGAGTCCAATTCTTATCATATTAATAGGTGAAGATTGCATGCGTCCAACGCCTCGCCGATGAGTTGTGACAATTGTATTACTTACGATGATTAATGCGCCGAAGGTTGCAAACAATCCTTCATGGTCGCAGTGGGAATTCGATAGTACCGTTTAATTCGAAGAATGTAATCGGAGCGCGCCCGTCCTCGGGCGCAACCACTTTATTACGGCACGTGTCGCGAATCATCCCGCGCGGGCGGAGACGCCCGCGCTCCTAAAACGTCGCGGTTGTCATAAAATGGTAGGCACGAAAGCGTAATCGGAGCGCGCCCGTCCTCGGGCGCAACACGGAAGTTGCGGTATGTGAAGTCCGTCTCGGCACGCGTAATCTGTGCGGGCGGGGACGCCCGCGCTCCGAATTGGATTGCGAAGACCAGGTGTTTTGCGAGTGCAGATGCATAAACTTGTCATCCTGACGATAGGAAGGATCTGCTTGTGCGTTGTTTCCGAGGAAACGTGTAGCCGACCGCACGCACTAGCGGAATCCTCACTATCGTTCGGAATGACAAGTTATGACATTCTGCTCCTATTAGCCCGCGTTCAGTAGTGTTAGCAAATCATCAACGAACGTAACCGGAGGCTTACACTCCTGATCTCGACAAACATACGCGGCGGGTTTGCCCTCCACCGGACCCCTGCCCTCCGTCCAATCAGGATTGAGACCGGGCGCACCTGTAGGTGGCGCGATCACGCAGAGCAGGTTCGGTCGATACTCACTACGAACCGATGTGAGCATGGTCTGCACCGATTTATCAGTCGGATCGCCGGCGATAGTGACCTCGGTGAGCGGACCAAGGGCCATATCGAGACCGCAGAGCAGGCGCCCAAACGCCTGCGGATGCTGCGCCATGGAGACGGCGTGAGTTGCGAGAATCTGGTCGGAGATCTGTCCGTACCGCGTGTCCCCGGTCAGGTCATTGAGCCGGATGAGCACGCCAATCGCGACCGATTGCCCACTCGGGACGGCGTTATCCATCACATCGCGCGGACGGTCGATCAACGTCTCGCCATCCTTTGGCGTGTTGAACAAGCGGCCATCTTCCCAGAACAGATCGAGCATAGCGTCGGTCAGTTCGCGCGTGTGCTTAAGCCAATCCGGGTTGAAATCGGTCAGGTAAAGCTCCAGCATGGCGTCGGACATGTTGGCGTAATCTTCCAGAAAGCCAAAGATCGGCGCGCGCTGGAATGTGCCAGCACCGTCTCCAACAAACTTGCCCGTGCGGTACAGCCGATTGCTGGCGTAAAGCGTAGAGAGGATGAATCTTGCACCTTCCGCGGCGCGGTTTTCATAATCGGGCCGACCAAATGCCCGGCTTGCCTCGGCAAACGCGGCAATTGCAAGTCCGTTCCAGCCGGTCAAAATCTTGTCGTCTAGTCCTGGCTTGATGCGGGTCTCGCGCAAAGCAAAGAGTTTCGCCTTGCACCGGTCGACAAACTCCTGCAACTCCTTGGGGTCCTTGTCCATACCACCCGCGAGTTCCGAAATGGTGCTGGACAGGTTGAGGATGTTCGTGTGCTCCCAGTTTCCGTGCGGCGTCACGTCGAAGATGCGGCAGAAGAGCGTGGAGTCCTCGATGCCAAGCGCCGCTTGAATCTCCTTCGGCGTCCAGACAAAGTACTTGCCTTCAACGCCCTCGCTGTCAGCATCCTGCGCGGAGTAGAACCCGCCATCCGGGTGCGTCATCTCGCGGATCAGGTGGTTGAGGGTCGACTCTGCAGCCTCTCGAAAGAGTGGTTCACCCGTCATCTGCCAGCATCGGACCAGCGATTGCACGAGCTGAGCATTATCGTAGAGCATCTTCTCAAAATGCGGAACCAGCCAGTAGGTATCCGTAGAGTAGCGCGCAAACCCACCGTCTAACTGGTCGAATATCCCGCCCAGGGCCATGCGTCGCAACGTGAACGAAACCATCTCGGTCGCCCGCTTATTTCCAGTTCGCGAGGCGTATCGCAGCAAGAAGTCGAGGTTCATCGGCTGCGGGAATTTTGGGGCGCTGCCGAATCCGCCATGCTCCTCATCGAACACCGACTCAAGTCGCTCAAACGCGCGATCGAGGATGCCTGTGTTTATGTCGGAGGGAGCCGCCTGAGCTCGTCCCATCTCCGAAATCTGTTTGGCCATGGCCGCGCCCTGCTCAATGATCTCGGATCGACTGCTGCGCCACGCCTCGGTAACGGCGTTGAGAATCTTGGGAAATCCGGGTCGACCATAGCGGTCTTCCGGCGGGAAGTAGGTTCCGCCATAAAATGGTTCGCCATCCGGCGTGAGAAAGACGGTCATCGGCCATCCACCCTGCCCCGTCATCATCTGCACCGCGCTCATATACAGGTGGTCAATGTCGGGCCGCTCCTCGCGATCCACCTTGATACAGACGTACCCGGCGTTCATCTGCGCGGCAATCTGCTCGTTCTCAAAGCTCTCGCGCTCCATCACATGGCACCAGTGGCACGCGGAATAACCAACCGAGAGAAGAATGGGGATGTCAAGCGTGCGTGCGCGGGTCAGCGCCTCCTCGCCCCACGGGTACCAGTCGACCGGGTTATGCGCGTGCTGAAGCAGGTACGGACTGGTCTGATGGGCGAGTCGATTGGGCATGGTGTGGCCTTTCGGAATGGTTCTGTGGTGAGATTATGACAGGTGGAGACGGCTGAATGGGAGAATTGGTGAGAGGGGGAATGGGAGATTATTCGCTGTTACTCGAGTGATTCTGTCGACCCTGGCGATTCCGGATCTTGTATTGTTTCTTCGAAGAGTTCGGTTTGGCCGGTGAGTTTCGCCCAGCAGAAGATAAACAATCCGATCACTATGATGGTGACCATGACCATAATTATCCCGACAAATACCCCACCTACCGCACCGACCAATACCGCAAACACATTATGGAAACGATGCCAGGCCGTAATTGCGCAGACAAACATCATAACCAGCGCCATGATGTATGCCAAGAGTTCTACGAGTGTCATATTTTCTGCTCCGTTGCAAAGATGGACCGTTTCAGGCCCCATTTGTAATACCTTCGTATGAGGCACGCGTTCACAACAGCGTTGCAATTCGACGAATGTAATCGGAGCGCGCCCATCCTAGGGCGCACCACGGGCATCGCGGTACGATAGTTCTTGACTCACGTTACCTGTGCGGGCGGGGACGCCCGCGCTCCGATTACGTCGTACGTTGCTGCAAGTCTGCGGCACCGGTTAAAATACGAGGCCGCAGGCATTATTTCAGCACTCAGCATTGAGCCTTCACTTTTCAGTTGGCAGTTTCTTGTCATTCACAAACGCATCAATCAATCGGGAGATCAGCTCTGGTTGCTCGTGGACCACCCAGTGGCTGCCTTCAGGAATTCTGCGAATGGTCAGCTTCGGAACGTACTTATCGAGGCCGACCAGGTTGCCGGTGAGCAGCGCAGTATCCTTTTCGCCCCAGATGACCAGAGTGGGGACCGTCACGTTCATCGGCTTGCCGCCGGCAAAACTGTTCGGGTCCGGCTTCGACCCGGGCTTGGGCGGACCAATATCCGAAGCGCGATAGTAGTTCAGTCCACCCGTCAGCGCGCCAGGCTGCGACCACGCGTCGATGTACATTTTGCGTTCTTCGGCGGTCGGTCTAATGCTGCCGAGTCGCGAATCCAGAATGGCTTGCGTGAGACCGGCATAGTTGTTCACCGAAAGCATCGCTTCCGCGGACGGACTCTTGAAGAAGGTCATGTAATTGCTGGCAGCCTGCTGTTTGGGGTTCTCAGCCAACTCCCGCGCGAAGACCGTCGGATGGGGCGCGTTAATGATGATGAGCTGATCCAACATCTCTGGATGCGCCGATGCAAACGCCCACGCGATAGCTCCGCCCCAGTCATGCGCGACGAGAATCGCCTTCTTGCCCGGGCTCACTTTCCCGAGTAAGGCGCGGACATCCTCAATAAGAATTGAGACCGCATAATCTTCCACTTTTTTCGGTTTCTCGGTAAGATTATATCCGCGCATATCGGGCGCAACCACCTGGTACCCACGGCCTGCAAAGAAGGGCAACTGCTTGTCCCACTCATACCAGAACTCCGGGAAGCCGTGCAAGAACAGAATGGTTTTGCCCGAGCCGGCCGTGACATAGTGCATTTTGATTCCGTTGATTTGCGCCGTCTGATGCTTCAATTCAACGGGATTATCCGGTTTCTGCGCGCCGGTCGCGACTGCCGTAACAGATAACGCCAGACCCACAATTGCTAACTTGAAGTGTTTAATCATGAAGATAACTCCTTGTGTCGACATCGGCTTGCTGAAACTAAAGCGACTTTAGAAATCGGACCAACGCCGCCCGATCAGTCTTACTCATCTTGCGGAACATCTCCTTGGACGCCTCCGCTTCGCCGCCGTGCCAGAGGATCGCCTCTATCAAGTTGCGTGCGCGACCATCGTGCAAATAGGATTCCCCTCCGCTCACACCCGCCGTCAACCCGATGCCCCATAGCGGAGCGGTGCGCCACTCGGAGGGTTTCGCATTTCCCTCCGCCATGTTGTCGGCGAGACCAGCGCCCAGATCGTGGAGCAGTAAGTCTGTGTACGGTGATATCTTCTGGCTGCGCAGCTCGGCCAGCGGGTGATAGGCGCTGGTTTTGAGATTGGGAGTGTGGCAACTTGCACACTTTGCATCGCGGAAAAGCTGCTGCCCGCGCACCACTTCTGGATCAGAAATATCTCGTCGAGGCGGCACGCCCGTGAGCGCCATGTACCTGTACATATTCTCCAACTCAGACTTCTCTACCTTGTGAACCGGTCCACGATCCGACTGCTCTGACCCGCGATCCAGAGTTGGGTAGATGTCCGTCGCAACGCCCATGTCGTTGTTAAGCGCGCTAGCGATCTGCGTTTTCAGTCGGGATTGACCCGCCTTCCACCCAAATCTGCCAAGCCGAGTCTGACCCAATTCGGGATCAGTGACCGTGCGAATTCGACCGGCGTTTGGCCTGGCGGCAGCTTGAACGGTCGCCTCGTCGACAGCCTCCAGCAGACCCTGACCAACCAGCGACGGCGCGATTCGAACAGAGTAGAACGTAGGCGCCAGGCCATAGAACTTGTAGATTGGACGACGCAGTGTATAGGCTTCTCCATCGGCAAACGAGCCCGTTGTGGTCGACCATCCGCTAATCACTACCGTGGCTTCCGGCATGCCGTTGGTCGATTGAGATTGCAGCGTACTTCCCAACTCAGGATGCGGTGATCCGGCGGCATCCCTTCCCACGCGAACCAGATAGCTTGTCATTGGAACGCCGATTTCAGGAGGCAGCGCTCGACCATTGTTGACATGGCACGCGCTGCAGCTTCGCCCCATAAAATGAACCCCGAGCCGGCCCCTTACTTCCGGGAATTCCGGATTACCCGGCTCCGAATGTAATCCCGAACCGAAATCAGTGTGGTGGATGCGTCGACCCAGCACAAACGCCTGCGCGTTGGTGGGCGAGATGTTGGTCGCCATCTGGTTGAATAGCTCTTTCGGCTCATCAGAGTATTGTCGATGCAAAGTGGTCGCGCCGCCGGAGAGCGCCTCATCTGGTATCGGGAATGAGTCGAGGCCAGGCGCGTGGGATTCCCACGGCTTTGTGCCTCCGCTGCCTACGACATAGAGGAATGCGGTTCCGTAATAGTTGGATCGACCTTTGACGGGCGGCAGCAGAAACGGGCTGAACTCCATCTCAATTCGGTCGCCGACCTTAATGGGACGATGCTCGTTGGCGTTCTCTTTTATGGTGGCCGTGTAGTGCGTGGGGTCGATCTGCGTGGTGATGAGGTTGGCGGAGTATTGCGCAACGGTCGACTTGCCCTCAAAGAAGACCCGCAGGTTAGGCGAATTCAGGGGTGCGAGCGAGGTGAAGTTGTACGTGATGCCCTCGCCGCCCTTTGCCACCCGGTCGGTGATCTCAATCCCGACGGTGCGGTTCTCCCAGTAGAGAGGCAGAAAATGGTCGTAGGCGTGAAACATCCCCTCGCGCGCATGGCGGTCCCGAACGCGATCACCGAATCGGGTGATGATGGCGGTTGGCGTATCCTCGATAGTCGCCGGTTCCAGCTTTGTAGTCGACGAAAAGAGTGGCACGATTGCCGCGCTGTCTTCGACATGGGATACGGCAGGCGAATTCGCCGCGCCGACAAGCAGTGCGATCGGCAGAATAGATGCGAACAAGAGCAGGCGGGACTTCATACGGGGCTTTCCAATCGATATTACTGGTTCAGAACAGGCTACTCAATTGGACGGATTATACTCGAAGGGGATTGAGAAGGATAATCAATTTGATTCCGCGCGAGAATATTGGTGTCTACTGTGTTGGTTGGCCCAGTTTTGAAGTCGCAAACCAATTGCTTTAATGGAGGTATAATTCAGGTAATGGTAGTTTTGGCAGAATTTATTATCAATTAGGATAGAACTGAATGCAATCTCAACCAAGAAAGATTTGCCCAGAATGCAAGCAAGGTGCTGCTCTAGATGCAACCTTTTGTATCGACTGCGGACACCAATTTCGCACTGTTTTTGTTCAACCTCCGCAGAATCAAACGCAGGTTTTTTTGCCACCTGATCCTTCGCAGCGACCGACTGTTATGCCAACTCAATTTGGATATTTCCCAACCCTACCAAACGTTTCCCTTGATGATTTGGCTCGACGATATCGCGAAGCTAATAAGGTTTACACGTGGACTTTGATTGCTGGCCTATGTTGCTTATGGCCCATTTGGTTCGTGACTTACATGGAGTACAACAAAATGAACGATATCAAGCGTGATGTTGCCGCCATGGGAATCGACGTCGACGCCTGGGTTCGATCCGTAAAATAGTACCATGATTGCTACTATGCGTATTCTGATGATTGCGATAGTAGTATTTGATATTTACCTACTGGGTTCTAAGGAGGAAAAAATGAAGAAAGGAGCACGTTATGAGGAGTTCATCTATGAGAGGCTGAAGCAGCTATTTGGCACATCCAACGTCACATTACGTGACAAAATACTTGGTTTAGAAAGTGGCATTTTGCGGGAAATTGATGTTTCTATTCGAATTCCAGACGCTGCCATGGAAGTGCTTTATATCGTCCAATGTAAAGACTGGAAATCAAAAACCGATATAAAGGTGCTTGGCGAATTCTCCGCTGTGATTCAAGACGTTGGTGCATCGAAAGGACTTCTGATTTGTTCTTCAGGGTTTGCGAAAACTAACCGCAGATACGCTCTTACTAAGGGTATTGAATTAGTAACAATCACAGACATTGAATCTGATTCGTGGACAGTCAGTGTTACGATACCTG
>JBDUAM010000091.1:0-2389 GCA_040004655.1 Chthonomonadales bacterium
CTCCGGCAAAAGGCTGAAACGGGAGAGCGCCTGAAATGGGTCGCCAACAAATCGGGCGCGCCAAAAATAGGCGTGCGGTACTTAAAACGAATCAGTCGCGGATTCTTTATACGTGCTCTTGTCTACTCTCATCACGACGCAAATATGTACACCGTGAAGAGTGTGTTCAAACACCTCAAATATCACAAGGTCCCCGTAAATCACCTGATGAATCGCATTAAATGGAACAGCACATTTGAGCAGCCGGTAAAAGGGGAGAAATTCGTTCTCTTTGGCCTGAACGTAGTTCCGGAATACACTACAGATGTTGAGGCGCCGTACTTCATGAATTCTCTGGAGGTGATCAGGCAAATTGCCAGATCACTGCCCATGGATACCATGCTCTATGTAAAAGAACACCCTGCTGCCCTTGGCATTCGCGGACCAGCAATATTGAAAGCCATCAAAGCGGTGCCGGGCGTTCGCCTTATTGACCCTTATGCAAATAGCCACGAGTTGGTACAGGACGCGAGGATCACCGTTAGTCTGGCCGGCTCTATCTCGATGGAAGCAGCCATGCTCGGCAAACACACGGTAATCCTCTCGGACATGTATGTGCGAAATATGTCGACATGCGACGTCAGTTCGAAACCATGGGAGATCGGTGGACTGCTTTCGTACCCACCACCGGTACCAGATGTTGATGCAGACCTCAAATACGTTGCGTGGCTGTTATCAAATTCGCATGAAGGCAGCACAGTCGACCGCATTGCAGACCCGGAAGGGCTTGCTACCGAAAACATTGCACAGCTTGCTAATGCGTATGAAAAGATGCTCGTTCGTGTTGTAGCATCACAGTCGGCGCGGAAGAATGGCGTGAGGCAGATCGATGATCATTTGTCAACGTCAGAGCCAAAAAACGGTAAAGCGTCAGACCAAGCGGATGGGCGCTACTCCAAGCCATCCTCAACTTTGAAATCGCAGAAATCCAGGACGTCTTAGTCCGATTCAAAATTCGAGGCTCTACGCCTTGAGTAAGACACTCTCCTTCTGGAATAGCTTGGTCGCAAACGTTACGGCAATACCCGCGTAAAAGGCAGACGAGAGAGTTGCAACCGCCACAAAGGTCGGGTTGAAGATTCCGCTAAGCGCCTGTTTCAATACCAGCGTGGCATTCAATACGGGTATCAGCGCCATGGTCCACGGGGCTTCCGCCTTCAAAAGCATTGACATCATTGCCGGAACAATTACCATCAGCATCACGGGGCCCAGATAAGTCTGGGCCTCTTTCTGGTTTCGGGCGAAGGTGCTAATCCCCAGCAGCAGCCCCGCAAAGAGCACGGCCAATGGAATCTGCACAAGCAGAATGGCAATACCTGAAAGCAGGCTGAGGCTCGCGCCGCCGCCTCGTGCTATCCAGGCAAAGGCTTTTATGGGTAGGTAGAAGGGGATGAGCATTCCCATAACGGCAAGAATGCTCCCGATCAGGCATACGGTTGCCACAGCAAAGAACTTCCCAAGAACCAGATCCCGGCGCGACGCCGGTGACACAAGGAGCGTCTCCAGCGTGCCTCTCTCCTTCTCACCAGCCACCAGGTCATTGGCAGCATACACCCCGGCGCCAATAGCCGAGATGGCCAGAACGTAAGGAAGCATCATCGCCATCATCATAGTAGCGGCGCTTCCACCCGCAGAAATGGGTGTCCCCTTCACATCATATGGCAGGGAGAGCTCCGGCGAGAGATGGTTTTCTGTCAGGCGGACAGCCACCAGTTTCTGCGCGGCCGATGAGAAAATCTGTTTTAGTCGACCAAGAGCGCTGGTGGATGTATCGTTGCCCTCGTCGAACAGGGTGGTGATATGTACTGTACGATTGTCGTGGACAAGCGATTCGGCGTTTGGCGGAATCACGATGGCAGATCGCATCTTGTGATCGCGAATCTGCTTCTCCGCCTCTGCCTGAGTTACGTCGATTACCTTGATGGTATTGTTACTTTGGAGCAGTTTTGCAATGGTTGGCGAAGCCGACGCATTCACTACCCCTACGGAATAGATATCGACCTTTTCCTGCCGGACCACATTGCCGATCACAGAGCCCATGAGCCCCATCAACAGGGGGGTGATCAGCAGGGGCGACACGATAACGGAGAATCGCGTTCGTTTGTCGCGAAATATCTCGCGCAGCTCTTTGAGGTAGATAAGCCGAATGTAGAAGAAGTGATTCCTCGTTAGTTGGGTGGTCATTGGCGCTGCCATTCTTACTCTTCCCCGATCAGTTTGAGGAAAACACTCTCAAATGTAATGAGCCCCGTCTGTGCGCGAAGCTCTTCCAACGTACCAATTGCGGCGACCTTGCCCTTGTAGATGATGCCTATGCGGTCGCAGAGGGCTTCCACTTCGCTCATGATGT
>JBDUAM010000626.1:0-7920 GCA_040004655.1 Chthonomonadales bacterium
TGATTGCAACTCCCGCCATTAGAACTCTTATTCGTGAAGGCAAAACCTATCAGATGTATACGGATATTCAAACGGGTTCCCTCCACGGAATGCAGACTCTTGATTCACACTTGTTGAAGTTGGCCATCAAGAAGATCGTAAGTTTTGAAGATGCTCAGGCCAAATCAAGTGCGCCTGTTGATTTTGAGGCACGATACAAGAAAATGATCGAACGTGGTGAAGACATGGAAACAGAAGGCGGATCCGCTTAATGGTCACCGTAGATCAACTTCTATACACAACCGTTCACCATCAGGGAAGTGACCTTCATCTAAAGGCCGACAGTCCGCCATTAATCCGAATTCATGGCGACCTCATTCAACTGGAATTAGACGCCTTCACACCTGCCGACGTGCGCGCGCTGGCGTATTCTGTGTTGACTCCGACCCAACGTGGTCGGTTTGACGAAGAACTTGAATTTGACTTTGCGTACGAAATTCCTGGTCTCGCCCGGTTCAGGGGCAATATTTATCAACAGCGAGGCTGTGTTGGCGCTGTCTTTCGAGTTATTCCTCTTCATATCCAGACGATTGAAGAGCTCGCTTTACCTCCGGTATGCAAGTACTTTTCTGAGCGTCCCCGAGGATTGGTATTGGTTACCGGTCCTGCTGGCAGCGGCAAGAGTACTACGCAAGCTGCAATGATTGACTACATCAACAAAAATTATCCGCTTCATGTCATTACTGTAGAAGACCCTGTCGAATTCATTCACGAAGACGATCAGGCTGTCATCAATCAACGGGAGTTGGATACTGACACGGTATCGTTTGCCAACGCGTTGCGGTCAGTACTTCGACAAGATCCTGACGTTATTCTAATCGGCGAAATGCGTGACCTCGAAACCATTCACCTTGCGATCACAGCGGCAGAAACCGGGCACCTGGTGTTTGGTACGCTACATACGACTGATGCCGTACAAACTGTTGATCGCGTAATCGACGTATTTCCCACGCACCAGCAGCAACAGGTGCGAATGCAGATGGCCGTAAACCTTGTTGGCGTCATTTCTCAGACGTTGGTTAAGAAAAAAGATGGTTCGGGTCGAGTTGCAGCATTTGAGACCATGGTTGCGGTCTCGGCAGTTAAGAATCTGATTCGTGAAGCCAAAACTTACCAGATTGGTTCCATTATTCAGACAGGTCAACGGTTTGGAATGACAACGCTTGATCAAAGCCTCGCAGATTTGTACAAATCTGGCGATATCCGCTGGCGAGACGGACTGGAAAAGGCCGGAAATCCGTTGGAGTATAAGGCGCTGACGGGTCGAACAGAACCACCCCCTGAGGAGATAGATGACGATGATTAATGCGCCGGAAAACACCTACAAGGGACATCTAAGATAATCGCCTCGACGGCATGAAGCAACAAAGTTTGCAATATTGCTGCGTGGGTGATCATTTCTACATTGTTTGCTTCGTGGTCAACTGGGCCATCCGAGAGTCCAGCTCCGAGATTTGATACGATGCCAATGCCTGCGTAATGTAGTCCGGCCTCCCGTGCAAAAATTGCCTCAGGCAATCCGGTCATTCCAACAACATCGCCACCCATTGCCCGAAACATTCGAATTTCTGCAGGAGATTCAAACCTCGGACCGTCGGTACAAACATAGGTTGCGGATTTTACGAGGTTTACGCCGGAAATCGCACTCCATTCAAGAAGTGCCTTGCGAATAGCGTCGCAATAGGGGTTTGAAAAATCGGTATGGACAACCAACTTTGATTTAGATGGATGTCCAGTCCAATAGGTCAATGGTCGATTGCGAGTAAAGTCGATGAAATCGTCATAGAGGACGAAGGACCCTGGTTCCAAATCAATACTTAAACTGCCAACGGCGTTGGTGCCTATCACATGGCTAACACCTAACTCTACAAGCGCGGCAATATTTGCTTGATAGGGGACTGAATGTGGAGCGATATGGTGATCCGCGCCATGTCGTGAGAGAAAGTAGAACTCAGTTGAAGCTCGTGAGGCTCGATTGACAATAATTGGTCCAAAACATGTTCCCACATCTATTCGGGTGATTTCTAAGTCTCCCGCGAGAGTTTCAAATCCGGTTCCACCTATAATTGCAATTCCTGACAATATTGAAACCTTCTTTACCGGTATTATCGATTCATGAACCGTGTTGACATTATACTTCACCAAATTAGGACGTCCCGTTGGCGCCGAATTGCGCCAATTCTGCTCTACTCGAGTTTCGCACTGCTCTGTACTGCACCTCTTATCCTTTTCGGGCGATCGCTTTACTGGGGCGACATTCTTCTCTATTTTCTGCCTTCAGAAGAATTCGTGCAGTCAACGCTTAAGTCCGGAAGAATTCCCCTCTGGAATCCTTATGTCTTGTGCGGACAACCGTACATCGGCAATCCCCAATCGTGGGTATTCTATCCGACCACAGTACTCTTATTCTTTACGTCAGCGTCTAAAGCTCTCGCCGTCAATAATTTTATCCACGTTGTCATTGCAGGTCTGGGATATTACAAATTACTTCGGCACATAACGGCAAACCGACTTGGCGCTCTAGTGGGCGGATTACTATTTGCCGGAAGCGGATTTGTCGTAGCACGGTTCCAATTCCCAACCATGGTGATGGCATATGCTTGGGTGCCTTGGCTACTTTTCACCGCTTTGCGCGTGACGGACAAACCTACATTCTGGGTTACGGCGCAATTCTCGGGCATCTGCGCATTAGAGATTCTGGCCGGCCACAGCCAGGTCGGGTATATGGCCTTTGGTATTACGACATTGTATGTTGCCAATCGCATTTTTATTATTAAGGGCCATATTTACCGTAAGAAGGCAGCCGTTCTCTTATTGATTGGTGGCTTTATTCTTGGATGTGGAATCTCCTTTGTTCAGCTATTGCCAACTTTGCAGTTAATCGGACTATCCACACGCGAAAAATTAACGTGGTGGCAGGCAAATCGATTTATTGTACATATAGATGACCTGTTGAATTTCATATTGCCATATCATGCAGGCAACCCTGCAGCAGGCAATTTTGCCGGTGACGGCAATTTTTGGGAGCCCTGTGTCTATATCGGGTTATTGCCTCTTGCCCTGTCCATTTATGCCATTGTGCGAGGATGGCATCGACGATTGACTAAATGGTGGACGTTTGTAGGAGTCATCTCCCTTATTCTGGCAATGGGAAAATTGACTCCGCTATTCTGGATCGCATTCACTTTCATTCCGGGTATTTCTGCATTCCACGATCCTGCACGGTTCACCCTTATCTCGACGCTTGCGATAACCGTATTAACGTCGATAGCCTTCAAGTTGCTGCAGGATCGAAATGTCTCCATGAAGTGGCTTCTGGGAATAGCAGCGTTTTGCGTTGCTGATATTTCTTTGTTTGTTATTACTGTTACGCCAACTGTCGATACTGCAAGTCTGAACTATCGCCCGCGCATCATGGCAAGTGCGCCAAATGAAGGGGAAGCGAGAGTCTTCACCATTCATCGTGAGACCGTTTGGAATAGGTACTTAAACTATACAGATTATGGGCCAAAGAGCGGAAAGTATGTTCACGAATTGACTGACACTCTGGCGCCAAACATTGGTATGCGTTATGGTGTGGAAGAAGCGAGTGGATACGAGCCCGTTCCCTTACGAGCTGTGACGGAAGTGGATAGTTTGGTTCGCAAAGCATACGAACGGCATTCGCCACATCTTGCAACGCTGATTGGACTTTTTAATGCGGACACGCTGCTACTCCCGCAAAATAGTCGATACAGGCATTCAGGGTTCACCCCAGATGTCGCGCGAGGATTGGCCACACTTTCCGTTGACAATTCGTTTCCAAGAGCGTGGCTTGTTTCATCGACCCTCAGAGTCGATGGCAACCTGCGCACGTTGAATGCCATCGACGATGATTCATTTGACCCAAGGATTCTGGCTATCGTGAGTGGAAGAGACGTCGAAAGTATTCCATTTGCATTGACCGAAAAATTTGGACAACCCAAACTCGCCTATAACAGAAGCGGGGAAACGAAATTCACCTTGCCCAGGCTGTCAACCTCAGCATTCCTCGTCTGGAGTAGCAGTTGCTATCCAGGTTGGATTGCCGAAGTGGATGGTTCGACAACTCCCATTTATCGAACCAATCGCGCATTTTCTGGCGTCGTGGTCCCACCAAATTCAAAGTCAATTTCATTCAGTTTTGAACCGATGGCGTATCGCGTGGGAGCATTTGTAACTCTCAGCAGCCTGTCAATACTTACGACAATGTTGACTGCCGGATTTGTGAAGCGACGAAATTGATTGGAAAACGACCGATTCGGTGTAAAATAGTTTGGTATTCTCGCCGATTTGGCAAGCTCCGTAACATTGCATAACGTCTCAGTGATAGTCAGGCGGAGAATGAAGCTATTTGAGTTGATGAAAGTTCATGTGGTCACCGCGTCACCTTCGGCGAAGATGTCCGAATTGATTGACCTAATGGATTTGTATCAACTGTCGCACATCCCAATTGTTGACCGTGACAAAACTCCATACGGCATTGTAATGATCGACGCCATTGTTTCAGAGTTAAACCGGCTCAAGAAGGGCAATGAATTTATTACAGCCGAAACATTGATGATCGGCAAGGATTTTGCCCTGGATGAACAGGCAGATTCATCATTGGCAGAGGACAGGCTTAAAGGCAATCCACTGCGAAGAATATGTGTAACCAGTAACGGAATTCTCGTCGGAACAGTCGGATGGGTTGAACTCTGTCAGAATCGCATAAACTCTGCCGCAATATGCGATTAAGAAGCTTCAATTCGAAGTGTCAATTTGTACTTTCCCCAAGGAGTCAATATTATGCGTAATCGAATTATGGGTTTGTTCGCAATCTCTGCAATAACCACCTTTACTCTTGCTGGCTGCAAGGACACCCCAGCTTCAAATGCACCAGTTACCGGCAACGGAACCAACGCTGTTAGTACAAGTAGTCGCCCAGTTGCAGCGGAAAATGGTAATCCTGTAACCGGAAATGAAATTCTTGTAGGAGAGTACGCATCTTTAACGGGTGATACGGCTACCTTTGGCAAGGGCACGCATAATGGCATTCAAATGGCCATTGATGAAGCCAATGATGCAGGCGGAATTTCCGGCAAGAAGATTAGGCTGTTGACCGAAGATGACGCAAGTAAACCGGAACAGGCTCAGACGGTAGTTACTAAGCTCTGTGCTGACGACAAGGTTGCGGTTGTTCTTGGTGAAGTCGCCAGTACGCGCTCTATTCGCGGCGCTTCTATTTGTCAGAAGTACGGAGTTCCGATGATTTCCCCGTCTTCCACTAACCCGGAAGTTACAAAAGGTGGAGACTGCATCTTCCGCGTCTGTTTCACCGACGATTTCCAGGCTGCCGTGGCAGCTCACTACGCATGGGACGCCGGATGGAAGACTGCTGCCATATTCAAGGATATTAAGAGTGATTACGCAAAGGGATTTGCGGAAAATTTTTCGGCGGAATACACGAAACTTGGCGGTAAAATTACAGGCGAACAGAGCTATCAGGGTTCAGATACCGACTTTAAAGCGCAATTGAATACGCTAAAGGGTCAGGACCCGTCATGTGTTATGGTCCCTGGCTACTACAGTGAAATGGGAACCATCGCACGACAAGCCAAAGAGATCGGTTTGAAAGTTCCGCTCCTCGGTGGTGACGGTTGGGACAGTCCGCAGTTGATTCCGGGAGCAGGCACTGCACTTGAGGATTGCGTCTTCACCGACCACTACTTCTCCACCGAGTTGAAAGACAAGGGAATCGAAGATTTTGTGGCAGGCTTTACCAAGAAATACGGCGCCGCTCCTGACGCACTTGCCGCCCTCGGATATGATGCTGCGAAATTGATGATTGATGCCCTTAAGAGAGCAAAAACGCTCGACGGAAAAGGTATTCGCGCTGCAATCGCTGAGACCAAGGATTTTGCCGGCGTATCCGGCACGATCACTATCGATGCTAACGGAAACGCACGAAAGTCCGCCCTTGTGATGCAGATTAAGGGCAAGGACTTCAAGGTTATCAAGTCCTACACGCCGGAGCAGATCGGCAAGTAGGAATGCAAGCATTTCTACAGCAGATAATCTACGGAATACAACTCGGCAGCCTCTACGCCCTCATAGCTCTCGGATACACCATGGTCTATGGTGTCCTCAGGTTGATTAACTTCGCCCACGGGGACGTATACATGGTGGGGGCTTACGTCGGCTTCTACTGCTGCACTTCATGGCTTCCCTTTCAGGACCTGACCACACATCCGGGAGCAGCAACAACCAACATCGCACTTGCGATTGTTGCGTTGCTGCTCTCTATGGTACTGTGTTCCATGCTTGGTATTGTGATCGAACGCTTCGCATACAGGCCGTTGCGCAACGGCCTGCAGCAGATCGACGCGCACTTCTGGGGAGCTATCATTGCGCTGCCTATTGCGAGCCATTTTGTTAAGCTCGCATCACTGGCCGGCGTATTAGTTTATGCAGTGGCAGCAGTCGCTATTGGATTTGCAATGCGACCAGTCATGACGTATCTCCGAAAACACACTGTATTATCCACCAGTCGGTTAAACGCTCTCATCACCGCAATCGGCGTTTCTCTTGCGCTTGAGAATGGCGGACTCCTGGTATTCGGTTCTGACCAGAAATTTATCGGTAACGTTCTCCCAGAGGGTACTGTCACCGTTTTCGGCATTCAATTCAGCAGTGGACAGAGTGCCATATTTATTGTGTCCGTCATCCTAATGCTGGGTCTCAGATATGTTGTGCTCTACACTCGCCGCGGCAAAGCCATGCGAGCTATCAGTCACGACATTGAAGCAGCCAAGCTTATGGGGATTGACACAGATCGCGTGATCTCGTTTACGTTTGCCCTTGGAGCATCTTTGGCTGGCGCAGGCGGCGCGATGGTCGCCATGCTCACACACGTCAAGATTAACACCCTGTTTGGACTTCAGCCGGGCTTGAAAGCATTTGTGGCTGCAGTTCTGGGTGGCGCAGGGAATATTCCTGGAGCGGCTTTAGGCGGAGTTGTTATGGGCGTAGCAGAGAGTGTTGTGGCTGGTTCGAAGTTTTCGACCTACAAAGATGCAATTGCTTTCTGTCTCTTGATTGGTGTGTTGTTATTCCGGCCGGCAGGTTTGCTCGGCAAAAACGTGGCGGAGAAAGTTTAATATGCGCTGGCTTTCGACACGATATTTGCAGGTCGGATTGACATTTGCCGCGCTTCTCACTATAAGCGCCATTACCGGTCGCCTGCAGGATTACTACATGAACGTATTAATCCTCTGCGGAATCTACGTCATCCTGGCAGTTAGCCTGAACCTCATCAATGGGATAACGGGGCAGTTCAGTATCGGGCACGCCGGATTCTACGCAGTTGGTGCATATACTGGCGCTGCCTGGACCAAGATCATCCTACCAAGGATTGTGGACACCCCACTTCTGCAGATAGGCACGCTTCAGGGCGATATCATTAACCTTTTGATAGCACTTGTGCTCGGTTCAACGGCGGCGGCAATCACAGGTCTTCTGGTTGGATTACCCTCACTTCGCTTGAGAGGGGACTATCTCGCGATTGTCACGCTCGGCTTTGGCGAAGTCATTCGCGTCATATTTCTGAACATGGACGTAGTTGGCGGGGCTCGAGGATTGAGCGGAATTCCTTCCATCGTCTCCAACCACAACCTTGCTTTCTTCTGGGTATTCCTCTTTGTGGTGATTGCAATAGTAATCAGTCGAAATCTGGTTAAATCTGTACGCGGATTAACATTCCTGGCGGTTCGCGAAGACGAGATTGCAGCCGACGCGATGGGAGTGAACACTACTAAAGTAAAAGTGACCGCGTTCGTCATCGGATCCGCACTGGCTGGTGCCGCAGGAGTTCTCTACGCACAT
>JBDUAM010000372.1:0-7916 GCA_040004655.1 Chthonomonadales bacterium
GCCAGTGGGATCGCGGTGGTCGTCGGTAGCATGATTGGATCGGGGATTTTCCGCAGCCCTGCTGACATCGCGGCAAAGCTCCCTGGTCCGTTTCCGATGCTTCTCGTCTGGGTGGTCGGAGGGCTATTTGCTATCTGCGGGGCGCTTACCCTCAGTGAAGTCGGCGGCGCATTCCCCTATTCCGGGGGACTCTATGTCTACATCCGCGAAGCTTACGGGCATCTTCCGGCGTTCCTGTTTGGGTGGTCCAACTTGCTGTTGCAGCCTGCCTCTAACGGCGCGGTTGCCCTCGTTTTCAGTCAATATGCGCTGCGACTGGCCGGACTTCACCCCGGACAACCTGGATTTGACAAATGGTCGGCAGTGCTTGCGGTGGTCGCATTGATTGCTGTCACCGTCGCGAACGTCCTCGGGGTGAAGCTTGGCGCCGTCATTCAGAACATGACCACGCTTGCAAAAACCGGTGGGCTGGCAGCCATGATTATTCTTGCCCTTGCCATTGGGCTCCCTCATGCCGGGAGTCATTTTGAGCCGATGATCCCTGCCGGCAGCTTGACCTTTTCGATGTTCGGGTTGGCGCTGGTGTCAGTTCTCTTTGCCTGCGACGGTTGGATGAACGTCTGCTACATCAGCGGTGAAGTCGTAAATCCGCGACGAAATGTACCGAGAGCAATCGTCTTAGGCGTAGGCATTGTGGTCACCGTCTATTTCCTCACGAATCTTGCATACCTCTCCGTGTTTTCAGTCACCGAGATCGCCAGGAGCCCGACCATCGCGGCGGACACCATGTCCAAACTCATCGGCGCGGGCGGAGTCACGTTCATCGTGGCGACTGTGATGATGTCGACCTTTGGAGCGCTCAACGCAGGAGTGCTCACCTCTCCACGCGTCTACTTCGCGATGTCTGAGGACAAGCTATTCTTTGAGCCACTCGCTCGGGTCCACCCAAAATTTGCGACGCCCCACGTGGCTGTTACCATCTGCGGAATCCAGGGGATAATCTACGTGCTTATCGCCACGCAGTTGAGTGGGTCAAAGGCATTTGGCGCTTTGATCGATGCGTGCGTCATCGGCAATCTACCCTTCTACGCGATGGCCGTGGGATCCATTTTCATCTTTCGCAAACGAGAGAAGAAACGGGTCTTGAACAGTCCTGTTAAGACGCCGGAGATCGATGACTCACTCCTTGATCCGGTATCATTGGGGCATCTGGAGACGCATCCGCATCCGTACTTGCCACCTGTTAAGGCGATGCTCTTTCCGCTTACACCCATCTTGTTTATCGGATCGGTGCTTCTGCTGATCTCCAATTCCCTGCTGGATTCTGCAGCTCGCGGTCCAAGTTTGGTGGTCCTGGGCGCTCTGGCAGCTGGCGCTCCTCTTTATTACGCAACAATCGGTCGAAACAATAAGGCTGCCAACAACACCAAATAGTTACCACCACAAAGCAGTAATCGGGCGACGATCGCCCATTGCCAAAGGAGTCAAAATGAAAAATTCATCCATATCAAGGCGGTCCTTTCTCATGATGTCTGGAGCAGCAGCCGTGGCGTCCGCAATGCCAGTCGAAGCCGAACCCGCGTACAAGAAGCTGCCGATTGGATTGGAATTGTATTCCGTCCGAAACGACCTGGCAAAGGACTTGATGGGCACGGTTCGAGCGGTAGCGAAGCTCGGCTACGAGGTCGTGGAGTTCTATTCGCCATATCAGGCATGGACCCCCGATTACGCCAAAGAGGTTCGCAAACTACTTGACGACGTGAATCTGAAGTGCTACTCCACGCACAACAGCCGAAACGGGTTTGAGGGCGATGGCATGAAGCACGCCATTGAGTTGAACCAGATCATCGGGTCTAAAACCATGGTGATGGCGAGCTCAGGTCGAACCGAAACGGAAGATGACTGGAAGCGAGTTGCGGCGGAATTAACGGCTGCATCCGCTGCTCTAAAGCCGCTCAAAATGCGCGCGGGCTATCACAACCACCAGACTGAGTTCATCGAGAAAAATGGCTTTCGACCGATGCAGATAATCGCGGCAAACACTTCGAAAGATGTCACGTTGCAATTCGACGTGGGTACATGCATGGAAGTCGGATACAATCCGCTGGAGTGGATCAAGGCCAATCCCGGTCGAATTCGATCCCTGCACTTGAAGGACTGGGGCAAGATGAACCATTATGAGGTTCTGTTCGGCGAGGGTGACACGCCGTGGAAAGAGTTACTTGACCTGGCAGAGAAAAAAGGCGGCGCGGAGTATTTCCTCATTGAGCAGGAGGGCAGCCGATTCTCCGAAATCGAGACCGTGGAGAGATGCCTCGCTAGCTACAAGAAACTTCGCGGTTAATCTACAAATGAGTTAAGGGTTCCCGGGTGGCTGTACTTACGCCCGGGAACTTTTGGTCACACTTAAACGATAAATCTCAGCAAAATACCCATCATTTTTAGGAGTCATGCATGTCCACAAAGCGCCCCGTTGGAAATTCTTGTATCTCAGTTGCCCCACTCATGCTCGGAGGCAACGTCTTCGGCTGGAATATTGATGAACCTACCTCTTTCACGGTTCTCGATGCATTTGTCGACGCCGGCTTTGATTTCATCGACACCGCCGACGTCTACTCCGCATGGAAACCCGGGAACAAGGGTGGAGAGTCAGAGACGGTGATCGGCAACTGGATGCATGCTCGGGGCAATCGATCCAAAGTGATCATCGCGACCAAGGTCGGCATGGAACTCGCACCTGACAAAAAGGGGCTCGCCGCCGACTACATCATGCGGGCCGTCGAAGATTCCCTGACCCGGTTGAAGACCGACTACATTGATCTCTATCAGTCACACAAAGACGATCCCGAAACACCGCTGGACGAAACTCTGAAAGCGTACGACATCCTGCTCAAGCAAGGCAAAGTTCGAGCCATCGGTGCTTCTAATTACACCGGAGCGCGCCTGACCGAAGCGCTGGAAGTGAGCAAATCGGCTGGATTGGTTTCTTACACCTGCCTGCAGCCGCATTACAACTTGTATGAGCGCGCCGGGTATGAGAGTGATCAAGAGCCGGTGGTGTTGGCCAACAATATTGGGGTCATCCCCTACTTCTCACTGGCGTCCGGGTTCCTGACGGGCAAGTATCGTAGCGAGGCCGACTTTGGCAAGAGCGCACGTGGCGCAAACATGGGCAAATACCTGAATGACAGAGGTTTTAAAATCTTGGCCGCTCTCGACAAAGTCGCTGCGGATCACGGAGTCAATCAGGCGCAGGTCGCGCTTGCGTGGCTGATGGCCCGCCCAAGCATCACCGCACCCATCGCCAGCGCTACCAATCCGGATCAGGTGAAGGATCTGGTCGCTGCAACGCAGTTGAAGTTAGGGGTTGAGTCGATTGAGGAGTTGAATGTCGCGAGTGCTTAGATCATTGTGTTAGAGTGTCCAACTAACAAATCCGGTGTACACGGATGGGTCTCAGACCCATCCCTACCAATTCATAGACAATAAATCGACCGGACCTCCTGCTTTAGAAGTTCGGTCGTTGTTCCTCAATCCATTGTCGGCGACGATTTTCTGTTTTGACCAACATAATCCCCCGCCGATTGCTCGACGGGGGATTTCAATTGGATGCCTATTTAGCCCACTTTTTCCACATCGCCGGATCCGCGAGCATTTTGATGTAGACCCCGCCGACCACAGATCGAGCCTGAAAGCCGGTCATCTTCGCGTCGTTGGTCCAGAACCAGTCGCTGAGTGGCACACGGCTAGTCGATTCGTTTGCAAAGCCCATTAGCGGTGCTACCAGAGCTTTGAAATCGGCCTCGCTTTCAGCCATCGTTGCGGTCCATACCGTCCAGTCGAGCTTGGTGTACTTGCTTCGATTGTCCAGGGGCAGGCCGTATTTGTTCTGCGATTTGAGATAGAACGCCGTTTCGGTTCTCGCAATGCCCGCCGGGAAGATGTTGAGTCCCAGTAATTTGTCCCAGACAAGATTGTACTTCTGGCTCCACGTGTTTGGCTTGTCAAACGTCAACCGGTAGTGGTCGCCGTCTTTGGCCATGGTCACCCATTTTGATGCCATCTCTTTTGCAAGACTAAGGTAAGTCATGGCTTCAGAAGAATGCCCTGCCATCTTCGCAAGCTGGGAGTATCCCGCCAGCGCGAGAATAGCTTTAAGCGAGAGGTTGGTATTGTGAGCCAGATGCCCGGCAAAGTCATCCGTGCAGAGCTGATTCTCCGGGTCGAGCCCCTTCGCCTTCAGGTACTCCGCCCATTTGGTTAGCGTCGGCCAGTATTTTTCGGCATACTTCGCGTTGCCCTCGATCTTCGCCAGCGCGGCGAGCATGAGCAGCATGTTGCCACTCTCCTCAACGGGCATCTGGTCGATCTCATTTCGCTCACCGCCGCCGTAGACCTGGCCATTTGCCAGCGGATAGGTTCCGAGGTCGTGCGGGGCAAACGGAAATTTCCATCGACTGGAGACGGCATAGTCAAGGACGGGCGTAAGCTGCGATTTCAACAGTTCTGGACTCAACAGCAGGAAGAACGGAGCCGCCGGATAGATCACATCGACCGTGCTGATACACCCGTTGGAGAAGTTCTCTTTGGGGAATTGCAGCGGTTCGCCATTTGGTCCCGCAACAACCTTGTTGGCCGCGAGGCACTGCCGATAGGCGAGAATGCAGAGGTTTGCATAATCAACGCCGCCCATTTTCTTCAGATCGGCGGTCAGTTTCTTGTCAAAGTCGTCGCAGCGTTTTGTGATGGATGCGTAGTTCTTCTCGGCCTCAAGCAACAAGCCTTCGGCGTTCAAGCCATTTCGACGCCAGTAGGGTTTGAGCTGCTTGCCGAGCAACTCGATACCGAGTCGATCATCATACGCGAGCATTACGTGTCTCTGAACCGGGTTCTTGCCGACTTTACCCAGGTCCAGTTTTGCTGCCAGAACCGGCCACTGATCTTCGGCGGCGCGGGGTTTGCGGGTGTCATCTTGTTTCGTCAGGTTTCCGTGGGTGGCAAATCCGTCGCGCGACTCGCGGTCAGAGGCGATGGAAGTCGAGTTGCCTGGCATGGTTGGCACCACAAGATAGAACTGGCCCCAATCGATTCGCAGATTGTCACCGGCCTTTTTCAGGACAGGTTGATCTACGGTTTCAAAACTGAGTGCTTCCAGAGTTCCAGGTAGAGCAGATTTTTTGACGGCACCTACTGAGAGTGCGTTTGCTTCCAATTCGCGTCCACGCGGAAAACCCATCGCCCATCGATCCCAGCGGATCTGCTGATTGGGTCGATTAACAGCCCATTCGCCCGTGACGTCAAAGTAAATCGACACCGAGTGCTGTCGACCGTCCGCCGAAGTCGCCGAAAATGTGATGTACGTAACCGGTCGAGAAAGCAGATCGATGTCTGAAGTCAGCAGAGGCGAGAGGAAATTCATCTTGAGCTGCACGCCATTGGCCACGAATGTGTATGTCGTACGCGTGGGCGTGACCTCAAGGTTGGTCTGTTCCATCGCGGGTAAAGTGTCGGGGTTTGGCGCGGCAAAACGGTAAGGTCGGCGATCGATCATCGCCAGGCCGCACATCGCCTGAATGGAACCGGTCCAATGGTGCGTCCAGTTCTCCGTCAGCTTGTTGTCGAAGCTCCAGACCGAGAAATAGGGGTCGTGCGTGACGAGTGGAACAGCAGGCGGTCTAACTCTGGTTTGCGCGAGGGCGGACGTCGTTACCGACAGTCCAAGCGAGACCGAACAGAGGGCCATTGCCCAGAAGTGATTTCGAATATCCATTGTGGTCTCCAACTAACCATATTTACTTATCTATAAGCATAGCAGAATTTGCAAATACCGACGGGCCGCCCCCCGTGTGCAAGAAGATTATCCGGTCATTAGCAAATTCGCATCGAGTTGCACGGGTGAATACCGCGCTCATGGCCTTGCCGGAATAGACTGGGTCGAGCAAAATACCTTCTGTCTCCCAGACCATATGGACAGCAGCTAACCCGGCTTCGGTGGGAATACCATACCCTTCACCGACGTGATCGACATCCAGGTTAACAGTCTCTCCGTTGCCAAACTTCTCTGATATTCCCGCAAGGTTTAGGGACTCTCTGGCAATCCGTTCGATCTCTTCTTCCGCACCGGGGTCGTCGTCCACGCGCACACCGAGCAATTCGATGTCCAGACCTCTAGCCAGCTTACCGGCCAAGATTCCGCCATAGGTCCCGCCCGAGGAAGTCGCAAAGACAAGTCGGTTCGGTTTCTTTTCTATGCTGTCGAGCTGCGATTTCAACTCCTGCATAAACTGGACGTATCCCTGGGCGCCAACGGCGTTCGATCCACCGATGGGGATGATAT
Organism: Chthonomonadales bacterium; assembly: GCA_040004655.1. GTDB lineage: Bacteria > Armatimonadota > Chthonomonadetes > Chthonomonadales > CAJBBX01 > JBDUAM01. The sequence goes on from JBDUAM010000372.1 coordinate 6,338, forward strand.
AAGGTCTTCGGCCCGTTCGCGACAATTCAACTGCTAGCGACTCCATCACCGCCGCCCTATCGGTTCCTTTTGGTACAAAATGGATGGTCGCGTGGGAAAGAATGTCCAGTAGCAGGTTGCCGTTGGGCGCTTCGGGCTCATCCCCGGCCAGCACGAGGTGGCAGTCCATCCCGCAGACTTTTGCTGCCGCGGCAATCACCCGCGCGTGATTCGACTGCACGGCTCCGGCGGTGATGAGAGTATCTGCATTCTTAGTCGTGGCATCGACCAGAAGGTACTCGGCTTTTCGGACTTTGTTGCCGCCCATGGCAAATCCGGTGAGATCATCTCGCTTGAAATAGAGGTCGATACCAAGTCGATCGGAGAGGCGCACTGCGGGTTGCAACGGCGTCGGTAGGCTGGCGAGATGAATTAGGTCCATTTAGGTTAATACCTTTTAATCGAGAAACCGCAGGAACAAGCGGGGTTAATTTCTAATAGCAGAGTAGAATCTACCCAATATGATGCACGTGTCAACCCATCGGAGCGAAAATGCGGATACTGGTTGTTGAAGATGAAGAGAAAGTTGCAAGTTTTATCTGTAAGGGCCTGGAGCAGTGCGCCTACACCGTGGATCACGCTACCACCGGTGAGACGGCTATTGAGCTTGCCGTCTCGATAAAATATGATGCCATTCTCCTTGATATAATGCTGCCCGGCAAAGATGGTCTTGCCACCATGCGCGAGATGCGTAACCTCGGTATCATCGCGCCCGTGCTAGCTCTGACCGCACGCAATACGCTGGAAGATCGCGTTGCCGGACTCGACAGCGGCTGTGACGATTATCTGCCAAAGCCATTCGCCTTTGACGAACTCCTTGCCCGACTGCGCGCCCTCCTTCGCCGATCTTCTGGATTGCGGTCGACCATCCTGGAATTTGGTGGGATCACGATTGATCCGGTCACGCGTCGAGTCACGCGAGAAGGAAAATTGATTGATCTGACGAACAAAGAGTATGCACTGCTCGAAATGTTGATGCGCCACCCGGGTCAGGTATTTACGCGGGTCGCGATTATGGAGAGCGTCTGGGGTTACGATTTTGACAACACCTCCAACGTTCTGGAAGTCTACATGAACTTTCTGCGCAAGAAAATCGACTCCAACTTCTCCAAAAAGCTCCTGCATACGGTGCGCGGGGTCGGCTACGTTCTTCGCGAAGAGGTATAGGTGCAGCTTCGACCACGCAGCCTGAGGGCACGCCTTGCTCTCTGGCATGCCGGTCTGCTGGCGGTCACCCTGATCGCCCTCTCCGCCCTTACCCTGCTTCTGCTCCACCGAGTTCTCACCTCCCGCGCCGATACCAGCCTCTTTGATTATGCCGATCAAACTGCCCGAAACATCGCGCTCACGGTATACCAGACTCGAACTGCCCACGAACCCATCCCCGCTCGATTTCTGAACCGCGATTTGCAGGAATGGGGTCGACAGATTCAAGTGGTCGATGCCAACTCCGGCGTCGTGATTGACCGCAGCGAAGGACTCGCCAGTCACCGATTGCCGACCGATCTCGACGCGCGCGTCAATGCCCTGAAGGGCTCTC
>JBDUAM010000011.1:0-7915 GCA_040004655.1 Chthonomonadales bacterium
CATCAACTGGGTTTACGGCAATTCCAAACGGCGCAGAAAACCCGGCTGTTGGTCCGGTGCCGTTCGTGAAATCAGATCCACCACCCGCAACGGTAGAAAGGTATCCACCAGAGAGTTTTCTTACGCGGTTGTCGCCTTTTGTAGTAACGTAGAGGGCTCCGTTACCATCTGACGCAACTCCTGTTGGGGTACTTAGCTGGGACGTCGTTGCGAGGCCGTCACTTGTACCTGCAGTTCCGGTACCTGCTAATGTCGAGACCGAGGTTGTGCTTCTAAATTCTGTTAACAGGCTACCGACAGCGCCGATAGGGCCAAAAATCACTTTATATCCAGTGGTAACTCCATCAGGTGTAACTCCGAGCGCTTCATTTCGATTATTGGTCATGGTGACCTTCACGGCTTTTCGGCCGGCGTCACCGCCATCAGTGAACAACGTATCTGTAGAAAATTGAACGGATGTACCCGAAAGAATTGCACGCGATTTTCCCGCGCTTCTACCGGTAAGTTGGTCAACGTGAACATTGCCAGTGGAGACATCTACTGTAAAACGCGCCGTTGCTGCTATTTGGGGTTGGAAACTTGATCCTCCGGAATCACCGCCGCCGGGAGAAACGTGGCTTGCACCACCTCCACAACCACTTAATAACGCGAGTGCCGTAATTGAAACAACGCTACCTTTGACTTTCAAAGTGGTATTCCTTCTTCATCCGGAAGTATTGAAACGCAACTAGTCCAATTATTTTGCCATTATACACTAACAATTAATGAATGCGATACTTACTCAAATGCTCACATAAAATGATTACTACTTCTTCAACCCGCCCCGCAATTCGGAGAGTGGATAGTGCGTCCCGCGCCAGTTCACGCCGTCATTTTTCAGCGTAATGAATGTTGAACGAATCATAATCCACATCACCACAAGCCCCGACAGCGGAAAGGTTAGCCCGTACAGCGCGCTAGCGCCGGGTTTGGGTTTGCCTTTGCTGGCAGCATAAACCATGATCGCCAGCGTGAGGGCGGACATTGCACGCGAAAAATTGCCCGGCAGCAGAATGCCAAACATCGGCCACACCGCAAAGGGGAAAAGGATGAGGGTGGCAAAGACGGTCTTCGGTATGGAGTAGTCCATCCCCGCAAAGGCATTCTTCGTCAGCCCGTGGACAATCCCCTTCAACCCCACCACCCATCGCACGCGAACCATTCCGCCACTCATGTAGACATCCGAGCGCAGCCGGGCGCGCTTCACTTCTTTACCGAGGCGCATGTCATCCGTGATATCCAGCGGGAATGCGGTGTGCCCTCCGAACGATCGGTAAGCCTCTGCACGAACCAGATTGAATGCCCCTACCCCCATATACGCCGGATCATCCGGGTCGCTCACCTTCCACGGCCTAAACTTGATCGTGAAGATCACGCCAAAGAACCAGACGGTCGCGGTCTCCCAGAAGCCGTGCAGAATCATCTCCGGGAAGAGCACAAAGTGATCAAGCGAACGGCGTTGAACGAGTTGGATGGCTCGCTTCAGGCAACTGGGGTCGAGGTGAACATCGGCATCGGTGAAGAGGATGTACTCTCCGGTCGCCTTCTCTGATCCGATATGGAGGGCGTGGTTCTTGCCAAGCCAACCGGGCGGCAACTCGGTAACATGAATCGGCACGATGTGCGGGAATTCGAGCGCCATCCGATCAAGGATTTTTCCGGTGTCATCCGTCGACCGATCATCCACGACGATGATCTCGACATTCGGGTAGTCGACGGCAATCAGGGATCGAAGGGCGGGTTCAATAGTTTCGGCTTCGTTGAGCGCAGGCACGATGATGGAGAGTGTTGGCATCGGGGCGTCAGGATCGAATGGTTCCTCGTTCAGATATCGGGGAATCCAGTTGGCCCACTTTACTTGCAACATCGGCACAAGCCAACCTGTAAGAGAGAATGCGCTAAACGCCGTGGTAATCCAGTGCAAGGTGACCGCCATTTGGTCCAGAATCAGTCAGAATATACCTGAATGCGAGGTCGGTCGGCTGGTGGATGCAGGCTGAATCCCCACTCATGGCGAATAGTAATTGCCGACTCGGCGCCCAATTTCGACGTTTCAGAGTCCATTCGAAGGAGACCTTATAGATGCTTCCTGTTTTGCATTTAGCCGCCCTGTCGTTATCGCTTTTTAGCAGCCCGCGGGATGATCGGCACAAAGCCGTCAAGCCTGCCGACCTGCCTGCACCTTACGCCACAAAATCCGCCGACAATGGCCCGCAGATTGTTCCCCAGCCTGCCGGAGTCTCCTTGAAGCTTCCGCCCGGGTTCAAGGCAGAAGTCTTTGCAGAGAACATGAAAAATGCTCGATGGCTGACGGTTGCCCCGAATGGCGACGTCTTCGTGGCGGAGTGCAACCAGAATCGCATCACGGTTCTGCGTGATACCACGGGCAACGGAGTCGCGGATACGCGTGAAGTATTTGCCACCGGGCTCGATCAACCGTTTGGTGTGCAGTTCTGGAAGGACTACTTCTACGTCGCCAACACGGGTTCCATCGTTCGGTTTAAGTACAAGGCCGGCCAGTTGAAAGCCGATGGTCCGCCAGAGACAGTAGTCGCGGACATCCCCGGCAATGGGTATCGCGGACACTGGTCGCGCGACCTTGAATTCAACGCCGCCGGAACCAAGATGTACGTTACGATTGGCTCGTCGGTAAACATCGGCGAAGAGGATGATCCTCGACGCGCGACCATCATGGAGTTCAATCCGGACGGCACTGGTGGAAGAATTTTTGCCTCCGGCCTCCGCAATGCCACGGGCAAGGCATTCAACCCCAAGACCGGCGAACTCTGGTGCAACGTGAATGAGCGAGACGGCCTGGGTGATGACCTGGTTCCGGACTATTTCACGTCCGTAAAAGACGGCGGTTTCTACGGCTGGCCCTACTATTACGCCGGTAAGACCCACGACCCACGCGTACCAGAGAAGCCAGAATTGAAGGCAAAATCCCTTGAGCCTGACATGCTTTTGACTGCACACGTTGCGGCGCTCGGGGTGGTCTTCTACTCCGGCAAGATGTTCCCGAAAGAGTATCAGGGCGATGCATTCCTTGCACTCCACGGTTCCGGTAACCGTTCAAAGCGAGTGGGGTATCGCATCATCCGCGTTCCGTTTAAGAACGGCAAGTGCTCGGGCGAATGGGAAGACTTTCTCACCGGCTGGATGTTGGGCGAAGATGATCAACGTGTCTGGGGTCGACCCGTCGGGCTCGGCGTCATGAAAGACGGCAGCATGCTGATTGTGGATGACGGCGCCAACAAGATATGGAGAGTCAGTTACAAAAAGCCGTAGAAAAATGAACCATCAGAAATCCCGCACGTCACATAATTGACAAGGGAGGGATTTTTGACGTCTGAGTCGGACTGGGTTGCAACAGAAACAAAGAATGCATCGGTGTCTTGAATGACCTGATTTTATCCATCTACCAGTGGATTTATGGCCATTCACTGTCAAAAATTGCCCGGTATTACACCAGGTGGGTCCATAATTTGAAAGTAAGGAAATCCCGAGGCCCGGAATACACCCTCGATTATTGCGTTGTCGCAAGAGTCAATAATGGCGCTCCTGACAACAGAAAGACCTGAAAATGATCGCACATCATGAGCGACCCCCGATCGCAAATCCTGAAATACTGCTTCCATTCGGTGTGCAACTGAAACCCCTGAAGATGAACCAGGATGACCGTGGATCCTTCACGGAAATCTATCGCGAAGAGTGGATGGGCGACCTGGATCCGATGATCCAGTGGAACGTCGTCTCCACCAAAGCCAACACTATTCGTGGAGTCCATGTTCACCACGATCATGTTGACTATCTGATTTGCGTTTCCGGTCGCGTCAGCGTGGGGCTATCAGACCTGCGTAAGGAATCTCCAACAGAAGGTCTCGCGACGCTCATTGAAATGAGTGGGGAAAACCTCGGCAGCATCTTTATTCCGGTGGGCGTAGCCCACGGATTCTACTTCCACGAAGATTCTATGCATGTCTATGGTGTGTCGTCGTATTTCGATAAAGCCGATTTCCTGGGCTGTAAGTGGGATGACCCGGAACTCGGTATCCCGTGGACTTGCCGCGATCCCTGGATTTCAGATCGAGATAACGCCCTGCCGCCGTTCCGAGACATTATCTCTCGCGTCGCGCCCTGGCAAGGGCCTTGACCAATCGGCCGTAACCCGAGTATTTCCGAACGAATCTCAAAGAATGATGAAGTGGTGAGTAGTAGTACTGCCTGTACCAGCGATCTATTTTGGCGCGTTCCCGAACCACTTCATCCAGCACCTGCAGGTTAAATATCGGCGAAAAAGACGGCTCCTTCAACAACATTGCCCACGCTTCTAATTCCACAAGTCTCTGGTCCAGCGTCCAATCTGTTCTCTCCGGGCTCGGAAAGTGGATACACGTTGGATTAGTTCCGCTGACAAATTTCGCGCCCTCCATAGCAAATATCTGCCGAAAGAAATATTGGTCAGTGGGAATTCCTTTTGGAGACGTGTGCCACCCTCTTGGCAGCTTTTTGTAGAATTCCATCGTATGTCCGGTACAGGGCAATGGGATTCTATTCTCTTCACGCATCAGGTGATCTACATCTTCCCAGTGGCTGATGTCGATGGTCCAAGTTCGAATGGAGTTATCCGGTCTTACGGCTACCGGGAGTGAGTGCGCAAAATCAGCATTCCAGAGCAACTGAGTCATCTGCTCTAAGTGATCCCTCTGCCATAGGTCGTCATCAGAGAGATAGCAGACGAAGTCGCCCGACGCTTCTTGAAGCACGCCGTGCCGATACCCTTCACCAAGACGTTCCCCTTTCGGGAAATCGAAGAAGCGGATCCGGGAATCCTTCTTCACAAACTCCGTCATGATTTCCCGCGTAATATCAGGCACACCGTCGCCGATAACAAAGAGTTCAAAGTCCCCCATGTACTGGTCAAGAGCGCTGCCGATGGAGTGGTAGAGCGTGGGACCGTGATTAAACGTCGGCATCAAAATGGTAACTGCTGCACCCATTGCCTCAGCTCCTGAATTCTGGCGTCAACAAGTAATTCCCGCTAACTTTCGCAACTCTTCTATCATTGCCACTATTCTGGTCGATTGCTCGGCAGAAGCCCTCGGCGCAACACCCCCATTTAGATGCTCAACAAACGCCATAAGTTCAAGTTTAAGCGGAAATTCTTGCGAATGCTCTCTAAGCTCAACTCGTGGATTCTCCTGATCGCTTTCCACAAAGTGTTCGATGATCACGTGGCCAGCGTACGGATCAGCCAATTTTACAACGCCTTTTTCACAGATAAGCCGAACTTCCTGACGAACCTCACGTTCATTGCAGGAGACCTCCACAGAAGCCCAGGGTTTGTTACCCATCAATGCTTGCAGGGAGACCGGTACGCCATCTATGGACTCACTAACGGCCGCTCGCGGTTTGGGCATGTAACCCAACACCTCGTCGACGATGGAGAGTTCATGCGGAATAAGGTTCCAGATACAGTCAACGTCATAATGTGGATTGCCCCATCGCACTCGTGTTGCCTTGATGCCGATCGTCTCACCCAACTCTTTGGATGCAACGATATCTCGCATTAACTCTACGCCCGGATGATAACGCCATTTCTCCATCACGAAAAGTCGATCAGGAGCGGCGTCCGTTAGTCGACGAGAACTCGCATAGTCAACGGTCAGGGGTTTTTCTACAAAAATTGGTAGGCCGAGTTCAACGATGGGAGTAAGAGATTCCGCATGCAGCGACGAGGGAGTTGCTACGACAATTCCATCTACTTTGCCGATCCTATCGAGAGAATCGACTATCTCATCTGCGCCGCCATCTTTAGCGCGCTGAATGCTCTCTTCAGACCGCGCAATGGCGATAACCGTACAACCAAGGGATTTGAGGTCGCGGAGAATGAAACGACCCCAATGACCAACGCCGACGAGTGCAATGCGCTTTGGTTCGCTCACTTGAGCCTCGAGGACAAGGAGAAGTTGGAGACGACCAGATTCAACAGAATCATAGGGATTACCGGGCCTTTCCTTTGCGGCGGTTCAGTTAACAACCAGTGTGGGTCCGGGTCGCTGATTCGACCGCTCAGACCGTATTACGTTGCAATCATTTTACCTCGTGGAGAGTTGGTTGCCGAATAGATTGCCTGTTTGGCTGTTGTCGGTTTGCAGCCTCAACCTCAACGACAAGGACATCCCAGTAGGTCGGCAGGCGATCATAAGGATTCTCGCCTTTCGCATCCGTAACAAAAATGTATCCAAACTTCGCCTTCAATGCTGATTTTACGATAGTCGACATCTGCTTTGCCTCCGCGATCTGATAGAGGATGAGGCTGAAGTGGTCCGAGGAATGCGCACTGGTCCACGGTGGCATTTTGAAGTCTTCGTAACCTTTGTCGCGCTCATAGATGCAGACCACATCAGATGCAATGTTGCGTGAGGAATTCTGGTTCACAGGTAGTGCCTGGGTTCGTGAAGACCAGCCCTTTGGTTCGAACCAATTTGGCGTATTTGTAGAGTTCCGCGTAGTACGGAACGCTCTTCAGGTCACTGGCCTGCTCGTCGAAGAAGAACCCCTCGATCTCCGGATAGAACTTCAGGTAAATGTCCATATCCGCCTTCGCCTTTGCCATCGGGACCTTCGTGTAACTCGTGCTGACATACCCAACCAGCATGACGCCAGCCTTCCTTGCCCGGGGCAACACGGATTGGTAGTTCGAATCAACATGGTCGCCGGGTCCGCTGGCCGGGTTGACAATCCCGACCGTCGGCACACGTCCGGCGGTGGAGATCATCTTGTTCCATTGAACCATCCCCTTGTCACCCGGATAGAAGTAGGCGGGCACCAGCAGTCGAATCTTAAGTGCAACCTGTTTCGCCTGTCCGGGAATCAGAGCGACAAAAGCAGAAAGCAGAAGCAGCGGGTTTGGCATGTGAATTCCTGTTTAGCGATATCTGGAATTGTACCCACCTATTGAATCCGAAAGAATATTGCCGTGGCAGGAGCAACTTCAATAATAGGTTCGTAAGCCTTAATGCAAACAGTCAAGTCGCCCCCAATTGACAATTACCCAATGTGCCAGAGAGTTTCTGGCAAGGAGATTCAATAAAGATGAAGTTCAATCGTGGCATGTTCATTGCCGGCGCCCTTGTAATGCTCGGCGCTTTTGCCGCTCCCCGCGCCCATGCGGATGATATCGTAGACGTTGCCGTCAAGGCCGGAAGTTTCAAGACCCTGGTTGCAGCGGTCAAGGCCGCTGGATTAGTCGACGCACTCAAGGGACCGGGTCCGCTGACCGTTTTCGCACCGACCGACGATGCTTTCAAGGCGCTCGAGAAGAAGAAGCCGGGCACCATCGCCATGCTGTTGAAGCCGGAAAACAAAGAGACTCTTAAGAGCATTCTGCTCTACCACGTGGTCAAGGGCAAAGTCACCGCTGCCGATGTAATGAAGTTGAAGAGTGGCACCAAGGTCGAAGCTCTTAGCGGCGCCAAGATTACGATCGGCGTTTCCAAGCATGGCGTAATGCTCAACAAGCATGTAAAGGTTATCAAGACGGATATCGAAGCCAGCAACGGCGTCATCCACGTTATCAATGCTGTTCTAATGCCACCCGCCAAAATGTAGTTTGAACCTGTCGTTCTTTGCCGGACCACTGATTTTGGTGGTCCGGTTGTTTTGTTTGAAATCGACGCCAATATTTATACTTGGGGAAATCTTAATTTTTCGTTCGGGCGGCTTTTCCCAATGTACAAAATGCTCTCGGGCACATACCAATTGGAAAGTGCAGAGTGGATGGAGCGCGGGCGTCCCCGCCCGCATCGAGAGATTATCGACCCACTTACCGCGACGTTGTGGTTGCGCCCGAGGACGGGCGCGCTCCGTTTCA
>JBDUAM010000405.1:0-7915 GCA_040004655.1 Chthonomonadales bacterium
CAGCATGGTGAAGCTTCTCAGGCAACGTCCAATAGTTCTGCTGCGTCCTCAGAGCGATGTTCCCACTGTCCCTCTGGCGTTTCTCACGCATCAGCGATAAAGACCAAATCAGATTGTTCTTGCTCCACGCCAAAATGTGTGCTGCGGGTCTCGGAACATCCAACTACTAATCTGGTTCAAGTTGGGCAGTTCTTTGTACCGGTGTTGGCAATGCCCCTATCTGTATTCGTAGTCGAAGCGCCTTTGAAGGCTGAAGCTACGGCATTCACCCCGCAATACCTTAGTTTCTTTCCACAACGGTTCTTGCGTCCATCCTCTGGACGCGCCCCTCCCACGACTCTTTAATCGACTAATTCCGCATTTTTCAGGCATTCGTGCGCAAGCTTGACAATTTTGCGGTCAAAAACATTCCGTCAATCTGTTTGAATTACCTCCCGACCAGGCAATGTTACCATTGCGGGCAATGTTTGGGGCCATTCATTTCAATTGATATGGATCGTCGGCGTACGAGTGTACATTTGTGAGGGCAATTATGAGACACAAATCCTTTTGGAGCATCGTTTTTGGCATCGCTACATTGGCGATTATATACGTGATTACGGGTCAGGTGGTAAAGCATTACCGTCCGCCCGGCGCCATGACCGTTATTGAGGCGCAGGCGATGAATATGAACGCCATGAGCGCAGCCACGCCTCTGGGTTCAATCCCCGTTGCTACAGAGGAGGTATCACTTCGCTCCTTTGCGCCATCGGTTACCTACACTGGGTCAGTGGTCGCGTTCAACGACTCTGAAGTGTATCCCCGCGTTACGGGCACGTTGACTTCGCTTTTGGTCTATCCGGGTGATCGGGTTCGTGTAGGTCAGGTCGTCGCCCGGCTCGACAGCGCAGAACTTAGCTCCAAATCGAACGAAGCTGCAGCAAATCGTGTGGCTATGGAGCATGACGTAATGATTGCTGATGAAGAGAAACGTATGGCGGATGCCCAGACGCGATCCATCAAAGCAAAAGCGGATGCGGTGCGATTAGGGCAAAGTGATGCGCAGGCACAGGTTATAGCGGCAGAGGCAATGCGTGACCAGGCGGGGCGGGAGCAGGAAGCCGCACAGATTAGCGTTGCAGACGTGGAAGCAAATGTTACGGCAATGAAGGCCGACGCAGATTATTGGAAAGCCGAACTTACTCGTGAAGAACAACTCTTTCAGGCGAAAGCCGTCTCGCGGGATGAATATGATCGTGAGAAAGCACAGGCTAAGACTGCTGAAGCAAAACTCATTCAGGCACAAACGGCTGTACGAGAAAAGAAGGCTCTGGTTTCCGTCGCACAGAGTAAAGTGCGCCAGGCCGAGGCCAATATTGCAAGCGCGCAGGCGCGCCTTGAGCAAACTCGCGCTGGTGTGAAGGGCGCACAGGCGGATATTGCAACGGCTACAACTAACGCCGAGGCCTATTCACACCGCATTCTTCATAGGAGCGCGTTAGTCAATCAGGCCATAGCACAGGAACAAACCGCAAACATCGTACGTGGCTATACGGAGATTCGAGCTTCCCAGGACGGAATTGTCTCCGAAAGACTGGTAAGCCCTGGCACTCTGGTGCAGCCCGGCATGGCAATTCTCAAGATCAAGAGTTCGAGTCAAGTGAGGCTTCAGGCAAATGTCGCGGAGGACGATCTATCGCGGATTGTCGTTGGGAATTCTGTTATGGTGACAAAACCGCGTGATCCAGGGTTTCGCCTGCAAACGCACATATCCTCGATATTCAATTCTGCCAACCCGCAGACGCGTACCGTGATCGTTGAAGCCTTGACTCCGAATCCGGGCGGGCGACTTATTCCGGGTGAATACATTGTGATGGAAATTGCGACTGCCCGGCAGCGTCAGGCAGCGTCAGTTCCTCTGGAATCCGTTCGCCGCGATGGCGACCAGAAACCGTTTGTCTGGACGCTAGCAGTTGGGGCAAAGCAAGGTGAAAAGACCATATATACCTGCGTCATGCACCCTGAGGTGACGTCTGATAAGCCGGGCAAATGTCCTAAGTGCGGCATGGATCTAACGCCAAAAACTAAGACTGGCAAATTTACGGCGCATCGCCTCTTTGTAACACTCGGAACCTCCGACGGAACGCGCGTGGTTGTCGAGAGCGGGTTGCAGGAAGGCCAGCAAATCATTACGCGTGGGTACGAGAATCTAAACGAAGACGACCCCGTATCACCAGTCGAATGGGGCGCAAGTGGTCCTAAATCTCTCCCGGAACCTTCTGGCGACAGTCCAAAGATGCCTGGGATGAATATGCCCGGCATGAAAATGGACATCCGAACAAAAATGCCAGGAATGCCCAGCAGTGACTCATCAGGTACAAACACCTCCGCAAAGAAGACAAGCATGGACAATGGCAAGAAAGTCTACACGTGCCCGATGCATCCCGAAGTCAGGTCCGACAAACCCGGTGATTGTCCCAAGTGCGGCATGAAGCTGGAGTTGGTGAAGCCCGGCAACAAAATGGACGGTATGGGGAATATGCCCGGAATGAAGGGAGGATAGCAGCCAATGTCTGTTAATTCCTCTCCATCAAAAGACCCTCATTCAGGGTTCAATATATCTCGTTGGTCTATCGACCATCCGTACGCGATCATTTCATTCTATTCCGCGATTGTATTGCTCGCGATCATCGCAGTCGGATGGTACATGCCGCGTCGGTTCACTCCTTATGTGCCGAGCCCACTAATTGGCGTCGTGACTATGATGCCTGGCCTCTCTTCTGAAGAGATGGAAACCTATATCTCCAAGCCCATCGAAGAGCGAATGGTCAACGTCGCCGGCGTTCGCTATGTCAGGTCCACATCCCAGGATGGCTTTAGTATCGTCACACTGGAGTTCCCTTACCAGACCGATATGGACAAAGCTCTGGCCCAGGTCCAGGCTCTGCTAAATGTTGTTCAGGCTGATCTACCCACCACCGGCGCTAACCTAAAACCTTCGTGGGTCTTGAAGGTCGATCCGCTCAATTTACCAGTCCTCTCGCTCTCACTTACCGGTGACAAGCGATGGGACGCGAAGCAGTTGCGAGAACTTGCAGACAACGAAATCACCAACCGTTTGAAGGCTGCCAGCCCAAACGTGTTTACCGTTCAATCCTTTGGCGGTCACCGGCGACAGATGCAGATCATTGTAGATCGAAATAAGCTAGCTGCCTTTGGCACCTCCATCTTACAGGTGCGCAACGCTCTGGATATGAATAACGTCGCTAAACCCGCCGGCACCCTCACCTCTGGCGATACGGAGACAATTCTTCGGCTCGACACGCTGGGACGTGATGCAGAAACCATTCGAAACTATCCACTGTCGAGTTCAGATGGCCGCGTTGTTTACATCAAAGATATTGCACGGGTCGAAGATACCACGTACGAACAGCGCAGCGGATACCATCACGTCCATTGGGAACAAAAAGGAGCGACGGGTACCAACCAGCCGACTGAAGTTCAGAAGGTTGATGAGGCTATAGAATTAAGTGTCCTCCAGAGTCCGGAAGCATCTTCGCCAGTAGTTATAAAGGCCGTTATGGAAGAGGCCAAGCGACTGGAAGAACGCTACAAAGGCATCAAGCTCGATATCGCCTACGACAACAGTGCGTTTGTTGGCATCCTGATGAAGAACATGGTCGAGGAACTGGGTCTGGCGATTCTCTTGACCGGTGTCGCAGTACTCTTCTTTCTCGGTAATTGGCGAGCGACGGTCGTTGCCATGATAGATATCCCAGTCTCATTATCAATGGCGATTCTTGCTCTTCTCCCAATGGGAATGACTCTGAACTCCAGCACCCTGATAGGATTACTTCTGTCCATCGGCAGATTAGTGGACGATAGTATTATCGACATCCACGCTGTGGAACGTCACTTACGAATGGGTAAAGACCCTCGAACGGCGACTATTGATGGCATCACAGAAGTGCGCACGGCGGTTGCAGCCTCCACGTTTATGCTCTGTCTAGCGCTCCTACCGCTCGTGTTCAGTGGCGGCATCGTACAGGATATGTTTGTGGGCCTGGTCTACCCAATAATCATTGCTCTACTCGCATCCTTCCTGGAATCGCTTACGCTGACTTCTTTAATGGCGGCGCATCTACTAAAACCACATGACGATCCGCAATATCTGCGGGAGACGAAGAGCTGGTTTTATAGGAACCTGTTGGCTCCGGTCCAACGATTGCTGGATAGAATGGAGCACGGCTATGCCAGATTAATTGGTTGGCTTCTAAAAAATCGATTTGTGAACATGGCGAGAGTCTTTGCCACAATCATCATTGGATTTGGATTCTACTACTTCATCGGCTCAGAGATGATGCCCCTGGCTGACGTTGGACAGGCATATCTAAATCTGGAGATGCAGCCGGGCGCCTCCTACGCCGCCACCGAGCAGGCTGTGCGTCACATCGAAACTATCATGGCGAAATACCCGGAAATTCGGCACACGTCATTGGAACTGGGTTTTGAAGGAGGGCCGGGCTACTCTACGGGAGCTTACTTCAACGGCTACTCAATGGGAATCGTGAATGGCGCTTCCGGCATGCTTACATTCACAGACAAGGACACCCGAAAGCGAGACGTATGGCAGATTATGGACGGAATTGTAGCAGAGGCACAGGCGACTATTCCCGGTATCCGTCGCTTTCAGATCAAGGAGATGGGATCGGATGTTATGGCGACTTCCGCAGCGCCCATACAACTTCTTGTTTATGGTCCAGACTTGAAGATAACGTCACTCCTTGCAGAACAGGTCGCAACAATCATGCGCAAGACTCCCGACGCGTATCAGGTCGCAACATCCTGGGGAATGCAGCAGCCGAGTTACAACCTGAAAATAGATCCACGTCGCGCCCTGGAACAAGGCCTATCCGTGGCGGATGTTGCAGATCAGGCATATTACGCCACTCGGGGCGGCTTCACCAATGAGTTCTTTCGAATAGAGAACAAACGGCAATCTACGATGTTAGTTCGCTATGAACAGAATGAACGCTCCACACCATCTGATTTAGAGCAGATGACGCTGACTGCACCGGACGGCAGGCAAATACCCCTGAAATCAGTGGCGGCCCTGGAATACCGGGAAGCTCCATCACTCATTGAACGAGACAATTCCAGACGGGTCGTGAGCGTCATGGGATATTACCGCAAATCCAATTACCGCCCGCCAGGTTACGACCCCAAAAAGCCAATCACGAACAGGCCATCGATGGATGTTGCAATGGAAGTGATGATGAAGGCTCAGGTGCAGATGAATTGGCCGCCGGGCTACGGCATTGAAATGCGCGGCGACATGACTCAGATGATGGATAGTTTCCGGCGTCTATTAACCGGGCTTCAATTGGCAATCATCTTTATTTTCCTGATTCTGGTTGCGCAATTCAAAGGCTTCTTACAACCACTACAGATGGTCTTTTCGCTCCCGCTGGAACTCTCTGGCGTGATCCTATCGCTATGGCTGGCAGGGCAGGCGTTTAGTACCGTCTCCATAATGGGAATCATTGTGCTTACGGGCATGGATATAACCACAGCAATTCTGCTCATCGACCTTATCATGAGGCATCGAGAAAGTGGTATGCCGCGCAATAAGGCAGTTATTGCTGCATGCCCGGAGCGATTGCGCCCTATCCTGATGACTTCGCTCATTACAATAATCTCAATGGCCCCGGTTGCTCTCAGACCCAAAACGGGAATGGACGCCTATCAACCTTTGGGAACAGTAATCGTCGGCGGATTGATTATCGGAACAGTCCTGAGCCTCGTGGATATCCCAATCATGCACACCATCGTAGATGACATCGTACGGTGGTGGAAAGTCAAAATCATGCATCACGACCCGACTACCCTTCCGCCGATAGATTAGGTGAAACAATATGAAGACAACAACGAATAGTAATCGCCCGCGCCGAAGGAGACTGCTTGGACCGGGAACAATTCTGGCGCTCATACTTGCCGCAGGCATTGCCATCACTGGACGATTTGCAAATCGACCTCAAGTAGCTCCAGAAGCAGGGCGCATTGTGTTTGAAGCAGACGAAAAGGGGCACATGCGCCGCGCTGGATCGCCTTCTGCCTCAAAAACTTCAATGCCAATACTCTGGAAACCTGAGCCAGGCTTACTCCTGGAGCACAGCGACAAACTGCATATTAACCCTGACCAACGGACTAAAATTCAAAGCCTGAACAATAAGTGGCTTACGGCAAAAGCCGAGTTGGAAGTTGAGATTGGACGAACACAATTGAGTGCGGGTGATCGAGTAAAGACGGTTGATAGTGGCAGAAATGTTACCCCTGCTGAGATCACGACCAATCTTCAAGACTACTCCCAGCTTTCACGACATTACAATCAACTTCGCGCTGACTTTTGGAACAAGTCTGTTGCAGTCCTATCCACGGCGCAGCAAAATCAGATAGCCGATATTCAAACCACAACCGGGAGAACACCCAAACCATGAGTTACTGTACATGCTATATAAAAACGCTGCGAGTTGCGATCACTCTATCGATTGCATCTGGGTTCGTTGCATACCTACCAATGCGTAGCTTCTCCCAATTGCCGCCCCCAGTCGAAAGGCCACAGATTTCCGGTCCAATGTCAATATTACGGGCCGTACAGACTGGCTTGCGAGAGAGTCTACTAGGACAAGCAGCACTAGCGGATGTTCGTGCGGCAGAGGCTGACACACGAGTTGCCCGGAGCGCGATACAACCTCAAGTTTCCGCTAACACATATGCGACATACGGCAATACCGCCAACATTCTCGGTTCATCACCCGGCGTTACTCCCGGCAATCTCATGTCAGTATTTCGAAATGGTTACGCCGATCAAAATCTAACCGCCATGGTTCCTCTTTACACAGGAGGACGATTAGGCAGTCTTATCCGTGTAGCATCCGCGCGGGGCCGGGCAGTCTCCGCAGATTATGGGGAAGTCCAATCAGAAGTCGCGTACCGAGTTCGTGAAGCGTATTACCGAGCGCTACTTGCCGCGGAATTTGAGAGTGCAGCTCAATCACGGTTGGATTATGCTACAGCACTCTTAAAGACGACACAAGCTCAAGTTGACGCAGGCAAAGGAATCGAGGCCTCCGTTAGTCGTGTCGCGGCAGAAGTGTCTGACGGGCAGAGAGCCATTACGTCCGCCCGAAATGACCGGGCGAAATCTTTGCTTGATCTGAAAGCGGCGATGGGAGTCCGACTCGATTCCGACATTACACTTTCAGATACTCTGGTTTATCAACCAATTACCGGCGAGGTGTCTACAGCCATCAAAGAAGCATTAAAGAATCGTCCTGAACTGAAGGCCCTGCGTAATCGGCTGGCGGCGGCTGAATCCCAAACTAGCGCTTCTGAGGGGTCTTTTAAGCCGCAAATATATGGCACGGTCATGACGGATGCTCTTGCATCTGGCGGTAGGTCCTATGGCACTTACACTATTGGCATGACGTTAAGCCTTCCACTTGTTGACGGTGGGCAGCGTCGGGCTGAGACCGATAAAACACGTGCCATGAAAGTCCGTATTGAACTGGAACTCAGGGAGGCAGAACTCCGAGTTGCGAAAGAAGTACAGCAAGCCTGGTTGGATCAGGAGACAGGGGTGCAGAATTACCAAACCGCAGAGGCGGCCCTAAAAGCCGCACAGGCTGCTTACGATGTCACGGCGATTCGGGTGCAAAGCCAGAAGGCGATACTGGTAGAGTTACTGGACGCATTGGCGGCGCTTAATCAGGCACGAGCTTCCGTTGCAGCATCTCTCTTTGATTATTCAATTGCTGATGCGCACCTAAACAGAGCGCTCGGTAAGGTATGAAAAACGGCTAAATACCTTGTCCAATGATGTTAACTGACCACAAAAATAACACGGCCAAGGCCACTTCAGTCTTTACATTTTTTA
>JBDUAM010000348.1:0-7895 GCA_040004655.1 Chthonomonadales bacterium
TGGAAGGACCGTAGCCGTACCAAAAGACTGAAGCATGGGGTTAAGATGCCCGGGAATCAAGTTGTCATTGATGGGAGCCCCACCAGTTGGCTGGGTAAATGTGAAGCACCAGCGGTTATCCCCAATTGATCCGCCGGAAATGAGCCACGCAGGGTAGAAGCCCGACGTATTGACATCGGTAGTATCTGGGGTTACAGTACCAGAGTAATTCAGGCAAATCGTAACCCCCACGACATCTTTGATGCTGCCAGGTGCAACTCCCGGTACTACGCTGTGGATTTCCACACCCATAAAACTGGGGAAACCGAGATTTACCAGGTCCGCTCCGCTCGCGTTTTTGACTCCGGAGGGAGTGTTAAAGATGATAACGTTGTTCGGGTCGACTTCTTCCGGAACGTGAAAGAAGAGTGTTACAGGTGGTGGCGCTTGAGCCAATACGCGCTCTGCCATTGATCCTGTAAACGGTAATATCAGGGCAGTAAGAATTAAGAACCTTTGTTTCACTGCTGGACCTCCAATTTACCCAAAGGCGCACATGATGTCGTCTTGGACTACTTATATTCATTCTGGCACAAATACGACTTAACCTGCATCAGTTCTGGCTTTTAACAGTAGCTTAATTAGATCATCTTTGCTATTACGACCCCTTAGGTGTTCGATCACAGCCTTCAATTCGACTGCATCTGCCTCTCGACCCTCTGCTTCCAATATCTCACCATAGCCGTTCAGCAACTCGATCAGACTCCTCTGATCGTAGGACTTTTGCAGAAGATCGACGCCGCGGGAAGCGAGTTCTTTTGACTTTACCAGATCTCCCAGCCGCAGGTAGACCTTGATCTGTTTCGCGGTTCCCAGTATCTGGCACTCCACGTCATTCATCTCTTGCGAGAGCTTCATTCCTTCATCCAGAAACTTCTGCGCCTCTTTGAGATGACCGTTTTCCGCGATCACCGAACCCGTATAGATCAGCGCCCGCGCCCGGCCAAATCGATCTCCAAGTTCTCGAAATAGGTTGCGCGCTTCTGCCAACAGCTCCAGGGCCCTATCGTGCTCCTGCATTTTGCTCAGGGTCACGGCGTAGTTCAGCAGCGCGTAAGCAGTTCCTTTTCGATTGGCCTCAGCGCGATGCATGGCCAGGCCCTGTTCCAGATATTCGACCGCGCGATCATAATGCCCCTGTTCGTCCTCCACGATACTCAGGTTGGAGATCAGCGAAGCAATGAACGGACCCTGCCCCGTCTCCTGTGCGATCTTGAGACCCTCTTCCCAGTTCTTTCGCGCAAGATCGAGGTCATTGTCCATGTACGCGACGCTGCCCATGTTGGTGAGCGGCGGCACCATTCTGGGCCTGTCACCAATCTTCTCGGAGAGCTGTAGGCTGGCCTCGTAGTGCATTCGCGCTGCTTCCAGCCCCCCGGACTGGCTGGCAATTCGACCACGCATCAGCAGAATGTAGGCAAGCGCACGCAGATCATCCTTCCCTTTTGCACATTGTTCTGCGGAACCAAGTCGCCGATCACCCTCTTCGTACAATCCGCGAGCCGTAAAAAATCGACCCAGCGCCTCGCCGTATGCGATGGTGACCTCTGCATTTTTGGATCGGATCGACCAGTCCATTCCCGCCCGGTGGTTGTCGATGTTCAGAATCATCATCTGCATCGCCCTGCCGGATGAGTTTAGTTTCGCGCTGCAATCCTGCGCCAACACCAGGAAGTGCTGCGCGTGTCGATCCCGAATGGTTGTCGAATCGTTCACCTCGGCAAATTTCTCGGCTGCATAATTTCGGAGGGTTTCCAGCAGGTAGAAGCGAGTCTCGTCCTGTATCTCTTCTGTTTTGATGAGGGATTTGTCCCGCAGTGCAATTGTATGGGAGAACGGATCCTCAGAGTCGGTAATGGCCTCAATGTCCTCCAACGAGAACCCGCCCGAGAAAACGGAGAGCTGGCAGAAGAGTTGCTGCTCTTCCGGACTGAGCAGGTCATACGACCAGTCCAGTGCTCCCCGAAGACTTCGCTGTCGACTGGTCAGGTCACGCCGCGTGGAGGCGAGGAGTTTGAACCGGTCATCCAATCGAGGCAGGATCTGGTGCGGCGACATCCCTCTCACCAACGCCGCAGTTAGTTCTACAGCAAGGGGAATGCCTTCCAGTTTTCGGCAGATATCCAGAACCGTTGCGAAGTTGTCGTCGTCGAGAACAAAGGTCGGCTTCAGAGCCTGCGCGCGCTGAAGAAAGAGCTGGAGAGTCGCGTTGTCGATACTCTCATCAAGCGATGCGCCCCTGGCCGGCAGATCGAGCGGAGACAGCGGATATTCCTTCTCGCCGGAGAGTTGCAGCAGGTGCTGGGAGGTGACGACGCAGACGATCTCGGGGCATTGCTTCATCAAAAGCGAGATGAATTCGGCGCCTTCCACCACGTGTTCAAAATTGTCGAAGACCAGCAGGGCCTTCTTGTCACGCAGGTGATCGCACACCTGATCGCGCATGGAGTTCTCGCCCTTTACGGGTATGTGCATGGCGAGCGCAACCGCCGCTGGAATCTCCCGCTCCTGTGTAACGGAGGCCAGTTCGATCAACCAGATACCATCGGTGAATTCGTAAACGACTTCCGCCGCGACCTGCATGGCCAGTCGAGTTTTGCCGATTCCACCGGGACCCGTGATGGTAATCAGCCGCGACTGCTTCTGCATCAGGATTGCCCGGATGTCGTTCTTCTCCTGCTCGCGACCGACAAAACTTGTAAGCTGCGCGGGGAAGTTGTGGGGCAGGATATTGAGTGTGCGCAGGGGTTCGTACGCTCGGCGAGGAAGATCGGGGTGATCCAGAATGAAGAGCCGAACCGGCGCGCCGAGGTCCTTCAGTCGATTGAGACCTGTGTCGATGAGCATTGCGCCATTAATGAGTCCGCGCGAAAGCAAGTTGGCGGTATCGGCGGACATTACGATCTGCCCACCGTGGGCGGCACCTTCAATTCGAGAGGCGAGGTTCACGACAGGTCCAAAGTAGTCGCCGCGATGGGGTTGGAGTTCGCCAGAGTGCAGCCCGATTCGAATACGCAGTCCGCCCACTTCATTGAATGGACCAGTCTCAATCAATCGCTGCATCTCGATTGCGCAATTCGCGGCGCATACGGCATCAGAGAACGCGACCATGAAGCTATCGCCAATGGTCTTAACTTCGTATCCGCCGTGCTGAATCAGGGCGCCCCGCAGCAGTTTGTTGTGCCGCTCAAGGGCTATGCGAAAGGTGTCTTGATAGAAGCTCCACGCCCGGGTAGACCCTTCAATATCCGTGAACATCAGGGTCACGTTGCCAAATGGAGAGTGCGGCGATAATTTCTGCGTCTCAGCCACTTGTGTTGCGTCTTTCATTTACAATTCGATTAGACATGCGGTTAATACCATATATCGCTTTGATTGTGACACATGGTCGAGGGCAAACTGCTTGATCGTTGCGTCAGGTCAATGGCGGGGTTCAAACAGATAAAGGAACGTCGGACGCCTCTTCCCATTGCCGACGACTCGCTTCCCATTTCCACGAATGTGTAACGGCAGGGGGAAGACCGAGTTGGGGGTCGATTTTCAACGTTGTAATCTGGTCAAGAGTTCCGTTTTTCACCCTCACCTAACCTCTCCCTGCGCGGACAATTTTTGTTCTGGCCGCACAATTACTCTCGCGCAAGGAGAGGAAGCCTTCGGCGACGGTCAACAAACTCGGTGAATGTTATTAGGACAGCCCACGTCGTGACCAGTCATCCTGAACGATAATGAAGGATCTGCTTTACGTTGAACACACCGCCGACTTGGCCCAAAAGCACCATTTTCGTCCTCAATTGGCGCAGCCTCGAGCACCACCGTTCATCGTGGGATTTGGGCTTTTTATTTTGTGCCTTGCCCTTGTTGACAAAGACAATGTCGTCGGAGCACGTGCGTCCCCGCCCGCACAATGAGATTATCTGGATACGTGCCAAGAGCATCCCGGTGCGCCCGGGGGCGGGCGCGCTCCAATTACTCGCTCGTTGGCAAAGGATCCACTTGTGCGTTGATTTATGGCGAGAGCATGGTCAGAACGAATGATCACGGCCCAATTTGGCGGAGCCTCGAGCCCCACCGTTTTCGGTGGATTAAATGCCTTCGGCGCAGATCAATCCACCCAGCGGACGCATCGACGTACAAGCAGATCCTTCGTACCTCAGGATGACTCGCCGGAAGGTTGCACGTTGCCATTTTAACTATTGAAAACTCCCAACCAACCCAAACTCGGTAAAATACTGGTATCAAACGCCGAACATCCGGGAGACACCTCTTGAATTCCACACTTCGACTTATCATCGGACTCACCATCCTGGCGACTGCTGTGCCGAGCCTCGCGCAGGGGCCCCGTCAGCGGGTGCTGCTGGACGCCAACTGGCGATTTCATGCGGGCGATATTCTCGGGTCAGGCATGTCAAAGGTCACGTCGTGGAAGTGGAAAGCGGCCAGCAATTACGATGCCGCGGAGGGAGCGCTTTCAAAACCACCGGTATCGGACGATACCTGGCAGGATACAAAACCGGGCGATGATACGTTTCACGGTCGACGCGGGTACACATGGTACGAGACGGTTGTGCCGGCGGGCGACTCCCCAAACACGGTGCGGTTCAGCAGCGTGGATGACAATGGCGTGGTCTTTCTCAATGGCAAATTTCTGATAAACCACCGGGGCTGGAACGATGCGTTTCAGGTTGATCTCACGAAGTACTGGAACCCGACCGGGCCCAACGTGCTCGCCGTACTGGTGGAGAACACCGCCGGAGCGGGCGGAATCGGGGAGACGGTTTTTGAACGAGTCTCCGACACGGCGACTACGGGTCCGGCCGCCGCGCGATTTGATGACAGGAGTTGGCGCACGCTGGACGTCCCACACGACTTCGGAATCGAGTTGGAGTATGACAAATCGGCCGACGCTGGTCACGGATTCCTGAAGCCGGGAGTCGGTTGGTATCGACGGACCATCAACGTCCCCGTAGCGGATCGTGGGCGCAAACTCTTTCTCGATTTTGACGGAGTCTATCGCAACAGCAGCGTCTGGCTGAACGGCAGGCTCCTCGGAAAGCACGCCAGCGGATACACTCCCTTCCGATTTGACATCTCGAACGCGGTGACCTACGGTGCGGCGAACACCATTGTGGTTCGGGTCGATGCATCGACTTTTGAGGGCTGGTGGTACGAGGGCGGCGGTATATATCGACACGTCTGGCTGGAGAAGACGGCACCCGTCCACGTGGCGCAGTTCGGGACTTTCGTGCGAGCCGAACCGCATTTGGTCTCCGCGGGCAATGCCGACTACGCCGATATCAAGCTTCAGACCACCCTCGCCAATGACTCTGATGGGCTCTCGTTCTCCGTGGTCAAATCCATCATCTACAATCCGCTCGGGCAGAAGATGGCAGCCGCGGCCATCTCCGATCTCGGCACGAAATCCAACAGCGAGAAGACGCTGGAGCAGCGCCTGCAAGTCACCGCGCCGCTGCTCTGGTCCATCGAGCGGCCCAACCTCTACACGCTCGTCACGCTGGTCTACTCCTCCACCGGCAAGCTGCTGGACAAGGTGACAACTCCGTTCGGAATCCGCACGTTTGAGTTCGATGCGAAGACGGGATTCTGGCTGAACGGAAGGTCCGTGAAGCTGAAAGGCACCTGCAACCACACCGATTTTGCGGGCGTGGGAATCGCGCTGCCGGATCGACTGCACAATTACAAAATTGAGAAGCTGCTGGAGATGGGTTCCAACGCCTTCCGCTGCTCGCATAATCCGCCCGCCAACGAGCTGCTTGATAGCTGCGACAGGCTCGGGATGGTGGTGATGGATGAGAATCGGCACCTCGGTGGAACCTACTCCGACCATTCGCCCGCTGGCACGCAGGTCGGCGAGTTGAAGGATCTCGAGACGCTGATTTTGCGCGACCGAAATCACCCGAGCATCATCATCTGGTCGATGTGCAACGAGGAGAACCTGCAGGGCACGCCGGAGGGCGGTCGAATATTCAAAGCGATGATGGACCGGGTGAAGGAACTCGATCCCACTCGACCCGTATCCGCCGCCATGAACTACGGCTGGGGATCGGGGATATCGCAATTTCAGGACCTTCAGGGCATCAACTACCACCCGAACGAGTATGACAACTACCATCGCCGATTCCCGAACAAGCCGGTCTATGGCAGCGAGACGGCCAGCGCGGTTAGCACGCGCGGCATCTACCAGAATGACCCCACAAAGGGCTACGTCAGCGCCTACGACCTGAACGCGCCGGACTGGGCGCAGACATCCGAAGTCGCATGGACTGCGATTGCGGATCGTCCATTCGTGGCGGGTGGATTCGTCTGGACTGGATTCGACTATCGCGGCGAACCCACTCCCTACCAGTGGCCCTGCATCAACTCGCATTTTGGGATTCTGGATACCTGCGGATTCCCGAAGGACAACTACTTCTACTACAAGGTGTGGTGGGGAAATAAGCCCGTGGTGCACCTGCTGCCCCACTGGAACTGGCCGGGCAGAGAGGGGCAGGAGATGGACGTCTGGTGCCACAGCAACTGCGAGCGCGTGGAGCTGTTTCTGAACGGAGTGAGCCTGGGATCTAAGCCGATGAAGCGCAACAGCCACCTGGAATGGAAGGTGAAATACGCGCCCGGCAAGCTGGAAGCCCGAGGATACAATGGCAGCCAATTGACTGCTCGACACGTCGTGCAGACCCCGGGCCGCGCGGCTTCCATCGCGCTGAAACCGAACACCAATACCATCCTCGCGGACGGCGAGGACGTGGTTGCGGTAGAAGTCACCATCCGCGACGCAAAGGGATTCGGCGTCGCCACCGCCGATAATCTCGTGCGCTTCAAAGTTACCGGCGGAGCCAGAATTCTGGGGGTCGGCAACGGAGACCCGAGCAGCCACGAGCCAGACACCGCCAGACAGAGACACGCCTTCAACGGCAAATGCCTGGTGCTTATACAATCCACCGCCAAAGCGGGCCCGGTGACCCTGACCGCAGAGTCCGATGGGTTGGTTTCGGGGGTTGTGACGCTGGTTGGGTCACCGGGGGCTGTGCGGAAGGGCCGGTGATTCATGCTGGTCAGCAGGTCCGGGACAACCCCGGCGCCATTCGGGTTCGTTGGTGGGGCACAATACCAAACGGATGCGGATAGTGGCCTGCAATTGCCTGGCAATCGATATTATGATCCGAGTATTGGTCGGTTTATTTCGAGTGATCCGGCACATGCTGGGATGAATTGGTTTGGGTATGCACGAAATTGCCCTACCACCAGGATTGATCCGAGCGGCTTAGTTGATCGGAGCAAGAACTATTGGACTCGCGGCCAATTTATCAATACTTCTTCTCAACCCGTAGAGATCGCATTTGATCTAGATGAACCTGTGCGTCGTGAATACCATTTGTGGGTCCCACCGCATATGCAATCGGCTTAAGGGCTACGACGAAGTTCTGCCGTGGGACCACATCGACTGCGGCGTCACGAAGGCCTACCAGAAGCTAGAAGACCGAAACAGCCGAACCGGCAAACTGACCACCGACTGCCATACAGAACCGTGCACCATGTGTCAGGCATGTGACCGAACGGTGCTGGATGGCATCGGCAAGAAGCTCGCCGCAAAGGGCTCCGTCATGCTGCCCATGGCGAAGATTTAGGCGGCGGGAAATCGGGCGAACACAACCCGTGGGACATGTGGCCTTGTACCAAAAGGCAGTTTGCAGATCTCGCGATGGTCAGGGGAATCACGTTCTGACCGAACGGATCGAAAACTTGCTATGGGTTCGATCTCTCGTGTGCTGGAAGTCACGAGTCGGAGTCTGGGCACTGTTTTTGGTCAAGTTAAGTCGCTCCACACCCGATAGGTCCTG
>JBDUAM010000332.1:0-2368 GCA_040004655.1 Chthonomonadales bacterium
GGAGACACCGAGGTTTTTGGCTGCGACGGCCGTCTTCTTCATCTCTTCAATCGCCCGAGCGTTTACGCCAGCCGGTTTGCCGTCGCCATAGATCTCCGGAGAGAGAATCTGCGCGTGTCGCTCATCGATGCTATCGAGAACGGCCTGACCGACCAGATGGTTGCTGATGGCCCAGACTTTGAGGCCATACTTTGCAAGAATATCGTGTCGCGATTTGCAGTAGGCGGCGGCGTTCGGACCGGTCGCTTCTGCCACGCTGAAATGGTCACCCCAGCAGGGTAACTCGATGCCTTCATATCCAAATGAAGCTGCCTTCTGCGCTGCGACTTCCAGCGGAAGGTCGGCCCATTGTCCTGTAAACAGGGTAACTGGTCTCGCCATAAAAACACTCCTCGTTGATCGTTTGCCAATGCCGCAAATTAGAATGGCGGCAAAGCGTTCTTCCACGAACAATCTACCTTTTCCTGCCCGAATGATGCGTGCTTTTAGCGACCAGGCAAAAAGATTGCCACCAGAAAATTATTCCGGTGGCATTCTTGTACATCGTGCCAGGGTTGAGGATCGATTATCGGCCTCGACGACCTCCGCCGCCAGCGCTAACCGATTCGGGAATGACGACTTCAAGCGGACCAAATTTCTTCAGCCCTTCTTCAATCTTCGACCGTTCCCCAACAGCAATTAGCTGGATGCGATTGTCGCCCAGATACTTCTTGCTTACTCGCATCACGTCTTCAGATGTCACCGCCTCGATTTTTGATGCATACGTGTCCCAGTAGTCAGCGGGGAACCCGTATTCAACGATCTCGAGGGTTCGACCCAGTACGGAGTCCGTGTTCTCAAGTGTTCGGGCAAAGCTGCCGATGATGGATCGCTTTGCACGATCAAGTTCGTCTGCCTTGACCGGTTCCACCTGAATGCGCTTGAATTCTTTGAAGAATTCGGCAACTGCAGGTTCGGTGACTTCGGTTCGCACGTTGGCGCTTGCGCCCCAGAGCCCCATCCATTTCGGCGCGGATAGGCTGCTGTATGCACCATAGGTGTAACCCTTGTCCTCACGAATATTCTGGAATAGTCGAGCCGACGATCCCCCACCCAGAATGTGATTGGCTACCACGAGCGGAATATAATCCGGGTCCGTTCTGGCTAACGCAAGATTGGAGAACTGAAGCACCGTCTGCGCCGAGTTTGGCCGATCAATCAACCAGATTTTGGTCGATTCCTTTGGCGTGAAGTTGGCCGCTGGATAGGTCGGTTCACTGTCTCCGGGCTGCCATGTTTTCAGCGCTTCGGTTAGTTTGCCGACAATAAATCGGGTATCCACGTCGCCCGTAACGCCGATAATGCAGCCGTTCGGCTTATAATACTGCGCATGGAAATTAACGAGATCATCACGGGTGATGGCTTTGATCTGATCACCGGTTGGCGCCACGCGAGCGTAGGGAGTCTTGCCGTAGAACGTTCGGGCGACAATATCCCCTGCCAGACCAGCAGCGTTTGACCGGCGTTGCGCCAGTCCACCTGCGCTGCGGGTCTTAAGCTTGTCGAAACGATCTTGTGGGAACGCCGGGTGCAGCAGCACGTCGGACATGAGGTCGACGAGTTGATCGGTGTACTCAGATAGTCCTGAAACCGAGACCGTCGACTTCTCTGAGCTGGAGGCGACGCCAATTTGAGCCGCAATGGATTCTTCGGCTTCGCCCAGCTTGTTATAGTCCTTGCTGAACGTGCCCTCGTTCATCATGCTGGCTGTGTATTCGGCTACGCCAGGTTTCGGCTCGATGAGCGCTCCGGCCTTCATCCCAACCGAGATGCGAACGGTTGGCAATCGATGATCTTCCAGTACGAATATTCGAACTCCGTTCGGGAGTTTGAACTCTTTGGGCCGAGGAAACTTGACCTTTAGGAGATCCTTGCTAACAGGAGCCTTACCCTTAAAGATGGTGCCTTTGGTACCTTCTGGGGCTTTTACGCCGCCGGAGTCCTGTGCGATTGCACAGGCGCTAAACGCTGCCAGAGAGATACCGGCCAGCCAGATTGCATTCTGGTTTCTCATGGATTCAATCCTCCAAACCCGCCATCGTCTGCCGGTTCCGTAATGATGACAACTCTGTTGCTCTTGTTGAAATACTTTTTGGCGACTCGCTTAATGTCGGATGATGTGACCGCCTGCATCCGTTCGAGCAAGTTGTTCACACGGGCCGGGTCTTTGTAATAGACTGCATTCTGAGTTAATGCATTCGCCTTTCCCAACGCCGTACCCATTCGCATGAAACTGCCAGCTCGAGCGCCGACCTGCGCGACCTTCATTTCGTTTCCGGTCACGCCTTCATTCTGAATTTTTTCAATTACGGAGTAGAGCGCCTTCTCT
>JBDUAM010000541.1:0-7883 GCA_040004655.1 Chthonomonadales bacterium
ATGAACTCCGGATTCCAGTGGAGCACGAAGCTGACCACCGTCTTCACACCGGATTTCTTCACCGCGCGAAGCATCTTTCCGAGGGATTTAGGGTCGTTGGCGACAGCCTTTTCAATGAGAAGATGCTTGCCTGCTTCCGCCCCGAGGATTACTTCTCGCGGATGCAGGTGTGGCGGCGTGCAGATGGAGACCGCGTCGACGGCAGGATCCGCAAGCATGGTTTCGTAGTCGTCGTAAATCTTAACGTCGGTCAGCCCGAACTCTTTGGCTTTGGCTTCGGCGCCCTCTCTGGTTCGGCTGCTAAGCGCGACCACTTTGCAGTCCGCACTCTTCTGAAAGGCCTTTATGTGCTCCCCGGCAACCCAGCCGGTTCCGTGAATCGCGATTCCAAGTGGCTTCATTGACAACTCCTTTTGCGTGTTTCTTGTGGTCTATTTTCGTCCGTTTCAGGACAATTCTTGTTAGTGCATTTCCGCGTCACAGGTGCCGATTGCACCGCGATAGAAACTAAATTTCACGTTGGGATGATCCCCCAGCAACGACATCGGGACTGCCGAATCTACCACTCCCTTTGAGATCATGAGCGAGGTCAGTCGCATGCCAAATCGATTGTCGTGATGGCCCGGATGCCAGATGGATACCTTCTCCGCCATCCACGTCTGTTTCGGTCCGACAGTAAGTGCGTGAGTCGGCACGAGCGGAATATTCCCACCTCCCGAGGTCCTCGCATTCTGGATCAACGTGAGCGGATGCAGTTCGACACACCGCGTACCCAGCCCGCGATATTCCTCCGAAGATGGTGGCTGATCTGTGTATACTCCCGCGCGCCGAACGGGATCATTGAACGCCCAGTGCTTCACCTCGCCCTGGCCGCCCTGCATTACCGCGCAGCGTACGCCTTCCCACGACTTCTCGTACGCGGTGACATCGGCTTTGGGGAAGTGCATATTTGCCTGTGGCATCGCGAGTTCGGGTCGAATGCGGTCGAAGCAGAGTTCACGATCTGCCCGCGCGAAGGAGAGTGGATGATCCTCGGGCGCCTCTCGACCATCTAAAAACCACTCGTCCATGCCCCAGAAGTGAGCGCTCTTGAGGTCGACTTTCAACGCATTCACCAGTTGCGCGACAAGCGGAAGCTGCTCCGTGGGACCAATGGGTCCGCAGAGGCCAACAGGATTGTCGTGGTTCGACTGTCGCCACGCATCAATATATTCCAAAGCCTCAGCGAGGTAGAACTCCTCCAGCGAATCGTACATCACCACTTCAAACCCGGGTCGAGCAAGCTCCTGTATGTCGCGCTCCGTCAATCGGGCAGCTTCGGCGAGGATATCGGGTTCGAGGGTCGTGTAGTCCCACCAGTCCGGTGCAATTTTGCTCAGCGGTCGCGACAAATTATTCTCCCCTCAAGCGGGTCGCCCCGAGCAGATTCGCCAACAGGTCCTCGTGCGGAAACGGATGTCCGACGTGCTGGCAAAAACCTTCCGCATATTCGACCCCAATCTCTTTACCGCGGCTCGCGCTCCAATCGCGCATGGTCTTCAGGTAGTCATCCATTCCATGCTGCGTGCGAAGCCATTCGCGCTGGCTGGCGTGACAGGCGAGCGCTTCCGACTTTGCCTCAATGTGTGCCGAAATATCGACCATGCAGCTCAACCGCGCGGGTCGACCAAACAGATCGTGCCCGCCAATGCAATCGGTATAGTAGAGCCATGGAACACCACTGGTCGGTCCCCTGTCACCATCCGTTTCATAGTTCGCAGCGGCGGCATTAAAACAGGCGTCGCGCACCAACTGCGACGTGATCTCGTGATCCGCCATGTAGTCGACCGGCGGCGTGGTGAAAACAATCCCGGGATCAATCTGTCGCAGCATTCCCGAAACATGTTTGCGCGATGGATTGTCAAATACAATCTCAAGGTCCTGAAAATCGAGGCACGAATAGCTCGACGCCCCAATTTTCTCAGCTCCAAGTCTCGCCTCGTTCCGGCGGACATCTGCGATCTCCGTTCTGGAAAGCGTCGCCGATCCCTTATCTCCCGCCGTCATGGTCGCAACGTGTATCTCAAACCCAATCTCTCGCAATCGAATGAGCGTTCCGGCACAGAGGATTTCGCAGTCATCCGGATGCGGCATGAGCGCGAGTACGCGCTTATTGGCAGGCATCCCAAATTCGGTTTTGTGATCGGCCATAATGGTCGTGAAACTACCTCAATGCGAGTGAATAATCAATCCAGGATCGAACGGATTATTCCATTTTGACGGGGTGTAATCCTCTGATTGACTGTCAATAATTGGGCTGATAGAAGCGATCCCGAGACAAGAGGTGTATAATCTGTGGCAATGAGTGACATAACAACAAACAAGACCGCCCTCCCATCCCACGAAGCGATTAAATATCTGGAAGGGCCCCAACCTCGCGGATTCGAACTGCGTCTGGCCTTCCGAATTTTCTTCGAATTTATTAACGGCAACCGCAAGCTCTACTTCGTGGGGCCCTGCGCCACTGTATTCGGATCGGCGAGATTCAAAGAAGATCACCCCTACTACGGTCGAGCTCGAGAAGTCGGAGCCAGCCTGGCCAAAGAGGGATTCACGGTGATGACCGGCGGCGGACCCGGCATTATGGAGGCCGCAAATCGGGGAGCCAAAGAGGCGGGCGGTAAGTCAGTTGGATGCAACATTTTGCTGCCGCACGAGCAATCTGAGAATCCCTACGTCGATATTACAGTCACTTTTGAGCACTTCTTTGTACGCAAAGTGATGCTCGTGAAGTACAGCTACGGCTTTGTGGTAATGCCCGGCGGATTTGGCACATTCGACGAGGTTTTTGAGACCCTCACGCTCATCCAAACGGGCAAGATCAAGGGATTCCCGGTCGTGCTTGTAGGTGTGGATTTCTGGAAGCCGCTGCTGGATTTCATAAACACAACCCTTCTGCGCGAAGGGACCATCAGCCCAACCGATGTCAACCTGCTACATGTGACCGATTCACCTGATGAAGCCGCTCGAATCATCAAGGAAGCTGCTATCCAGAAGTTTGGATTAATTTATCAGCACGTTCACCGTCGACGATGGTGGCTGTTTGAGTAGTCCGTGGGACGACGACGCCCTCTGGCAGCAAGCGCTGGAAATTCACGTTTCGGCAATCGTCATCGACGGGCATAACGATATCGCAGGATGCCTGACGGACGAGAATATCCCCATCTCCGCCGACCTCCGGGGCCAACGCGAAACCGACCTTACTCGCATGCAGCAGGGTGGGCTGACCGGTCAGTTCTTCGCCGTCTGGGTCGATCAGCGCGTCATGACGGACGCTGAGACTTTCGTCTGTTCTCAAAAAATGATCGAGACCATTCACCAAATGGTCGCAACCCACGCCAACGAAATGCTCCTCGCAACCCGGGCTGATGACGTCCGTCGGGCCAAGCGCGAAGGCAAGATTGCCGCGCTCATTGGCATTGAAGGCGGATTTCAGATTGATAGTTCCCTCGAAAATCTCCAACTTCTTTACAATCTTGGGGCTCGATACATGACGCTCACCTGGGCGCTGAGCACAAACTGGGCCGATGCCTCAGGGTCGCCATTTGGCACGCACGACGCCGATCTTGTTCGACACAATGGGCTCGCCCCATTTGGTCGAGAAGTGATTCGGGAGATGAACCGATTGGGCATGATGGTCGACGTATCTCACGCATCAGATACCACAGTAGCGCATTGCCTTGAGGAATCTAACCAGCCGATTATTGCATCGCACTCAGGCGCACGCGCCATTCACAATGGACCCCGAAACCTGCCAGATGAACTTATTCGCGACATCGCCGCCAACGGCGGAATCGTCATGGTGAACTTTGCGAGCATGTATCTGGAAGAGGGAATTCTGGCGGAGACAAAGCAGTGGTGGCAATCGCTCGAAGCCAAAGACGCAGCAATCATCGCGGCGCATCCAGAGGCAACTCCAGAACGACATGCCGCAATGCGAGCATTAAGATTTGAAGAGCCACGACCGACTGCGGCCCTATCCACGCTGATCGACCACATTGACCGAATTGTAGAGGTCGCAGGGATAGATCATGTCGGGCTCGGGTCCGACTACGACGGCGGCATCATCCCGCCACGAGGGCTTGAGGATGTATCAAAGTATCCGGTGATCACGCACGAACTTCTGAAGCGAGGATATTCTCCCGACGAGATTCAAAAGGTCCTTGGGGAGAATATCCTACGAGTCATGGAGACTGTTGACGCTGCTTCCGGCCAATAAGTGAATGGCTACCCCATGTCCTTTTGACGCTTGTGTGCGACCACAGCATAGGCCTCCAGGTCCCGTGTACGCCTATCCATTGCGATCTTGGGAGGGTAGCACTCCTTAATTGTCCTGGTCTTAGTGAACTCTGCATCCCCCGTCAGCGTGTACGTGGTAGGGTTTCCTTTTTTGTCGAATTCCGTAGTCATGACGCTCTGGTTAATCACAACTTTCGTGACATGAACAATGGGATTGTCGTTACTGCAGTCGCAGCCTTTTTCCTTGCAATCAACGTCCGAACCATTGTCCGCCGCCCACGCCTTGCATCCGTCTTCAAATTTCTGCTTCTGCACTGCAGGGGTATCAGGATTTGGATTACCCTGTGGGGTTGTTGGACCCGCAGTCGGACCTTTAACTGTTTTGACAAAGTCCCATTTGATCGATACGCATTGCCCGTCGCACTTTCCCATCTTCAAATGCCTCCATAGTATTAAAGAAAAACCGCCCTGAGTTGCAATCATAGTTACAATCTCATGGGCGGAAATTCCTTCAGAGCTGAATGAAGTTTAAGTCGCGAATAGACCAGGTCACCAATTCCAACACGCGACGCAGACCATCGTCCCCGCCCATGCTGCCCTCGTTAAACGGCGTGCGCGGGATGGGTCGCCAGGAGTCGCGCGATGTGTCGACGTTGGCCGGTTGAGGGATATTGGTGAATGTCGGATCATATTGACCATTTGATCCGCCGAGTTTGTAGATCACAAGATCCAGAGATGGCACGATGAAGATGCCAAATCCACCGGCTCCGCTCTTGTAATATGCATCGCGGGGAGCTCCCGGCACGTGTCCATCGGAGTTGTTCTCAAACTGCAGCGAGAACGGCGTATGAACATTGTATTTCAGAGGCTTGTTGCAGAGCGCAATATACTCAGCCGGAACGACCTGCTTGTTGCCCCACTTACCGTTCTTAAGCAAACAATATCCAAATCTCACAGCATCCGTGGCATGAAGCGCCGTGCTGCCCGCGCCATTGGCATGGGGCATAACGTAGTCGCCGCGATGCAGGCAGTAATCCCACGGACCCCAGCCCATCGGCTTTGCGAGTCGCTCGTTGATGTAGTCCTTCAACTCCATGCCAGTGACGTGCCGCAGCACCATAGACGCGATGTGCGGCGCAGGCGACGAGTAGGAATATCCTCCACCGGGCGCGACCCACAATGGCGTTTTGAGCGACGACCCATCGAGGTCACGAATGTTCTGCCCGGGCACCGGTTGCAATGGAACGACCACTCCATTCGTCACGCCCGGACTTCCACCCTCGCCGTGGTATCCAGCGGACATCGAGAGAAGTTGGCCAAGGGTAATGTCGACCTTTCGCGGGTCATCCAGCGGAAAGGCCTCTGGCAGGTACTTCTCCGTGAAGACCTTTTGATCCAGCCCGTCGGGAATCTTATCCTTGAACTCCTTGAGCATCACTCCGCAGGCAATGCTGGTAAACGCTTTGCCGGTCGAGGCCATATCCGGATTGACGTTCCGACTCGCTCGACCAAAATACTTCTCATAGACCAGATATCCGTGCCGAACGACAAGCAGTCCGCCGTTCTGGCTGCAACGAGAAGTAAAATCGTAAGCTTCGTCGAGGCGAGAGAGGTCCATTCCGGCCAACTTTCGGATGGAAGCGGCGTCTTTCAGAGTGCGCCATCCCCCATTCGTGTCAGGAGGCGGGAAATAATCTGCCGCCTTTTTCTGCGCCGACGCAGCTTGATTTCCGAGCAGCCCGAACGCCAGTGCAGCCATGCAGATGGTTCGCAGATTCATCGATTATTTGTCCCTGAAAATAGAGTGTGCGGCAAAAAACACGGGGTGACATTGAGAGCCAACAGATGTGTTCATCATTCGAGGTAAGATGTTTCAAATCCTCTGGTAACAACATGAATTGCAATCACGAGAGAAGGCAGTGTTTGAAGAAAAGCTTGCGTTCGAGGGTCCCGATGGAGAATTGCTCCTTGAGCCCACCGTCGAGCAAATTCGAGATCTTCTGCTGCTCGGGTCGGATTACTGGGCGGCGAGTTCGGCGGGAATCGGGTACGTGCAACTTCGCGACCGCGGCTACTCAAACAATTGCGAGCGACCGTTTCTCTACATCATTCAAGATGATCAGTACGGCGTACACCTGAACTACCAGATCATGGACTACAAGCCTTTCGGCAAGAACGTGAACCTGATGACAAAAGGTGATTGGGGAGACGACGAAACGGTGACCGTGAGCCTCGGCGGAGAGGATGTCGACTTTCCCGCCAGCAGCTTTGTGCCTCTCGATCTCGCCTGCCAGATCATCGCTGACTTCCTGTTAGATCAGAAGTTGCCGGATCGAGTGACGTGGGTGAAGGCGCCCATCTGACGTATTCTGGGGTAGTGGGTCAGTTTGAAATTCCCACGCTTGAACCGAAAACTATTTTGACGGTACCATCAGGTTACTATGAAAAAGAGAAACAAGCAGGGACCAGAAGACGCGAACGAGATCGCTTTCAGGGTGTTGTCTGAAGCGATAGACGAGTCACCAGTAGAGAAGAATCCTGATGCTGTAATAGCGGGACGTATAGGTGGTCTCAAAGGTGGTCGTATTCGTGCGGAGAGGCTAAGCCGCGAACAGCGGCAGGAAATCGCTAAGAAAGCTGCCGCTGTTCGGTGGAAGAGAAGTTAGTCAATGCCAGGTATTTTCATTTGCGGGCTGGGCTTGGGAAGAGCGCGGTCAACCAATTGCTTGAATTGTTTTCTATCCCCATCTGCACAAATGCGTAACAGGGTTATTAAAGCGTATATATGTTCTCTTAATCTGGGGTGTCCAATATCATCGGTAAGCCATTGATGGTGTTTTGATTTACGCCTGCCATTTTCCGGGACACGTGGGTTTTTCTTCTGTAAAGCCTCTAAAACTTCCGGTCCGAGTCGTTTATAAACTAGGTCGTTCGTTACCACGGCGACAAATTGCGGCCGCCGTGAGCTGGACGCTGAATACTGCTTGCCGTACACGCGATACAGTTCTCTGTAGAATTCATCAGGGAACGTTTTAACCCACCGCGCGAGCGTATCCGAAATGAACTTGCGCAGAAATTGCTCCAGTGCATCCTTTGCCCTGTCTTGCTGAAACCCGCTAGCTTCGTCGACCAGTGCAACAATCCCAACTGCGGCAAACCCTCGGATTAGAAGTTGGCACTGGTCTGCAATTTGATATTGACTTACGACTAGGCAATTCTTGTCTCTAGCCTTCAAAAACACCTCGCATATTGCTGGCAAGGATTCAGCCAAAATGCCATACGCCGTTGCGCCAGTTGGCGTCTTGTACCGAATGGGCACGAGTTTCTTGCGCAAGTCATCATCCACAAACTGCTGAAGGTTTTTTGCGGCAAGTACCGCGACGGTTCCACTAGATGCACCTTGGCCTCCCTTTGCGGACCGCGCTCGCCCAATAGCTATCAATAAACCTTGCTGAGATAAGACCCTGCGCCCGTCATCTAGAACAGCACATCCTATAAACCCATTCCCGATTGGCAACGACCCGGCATGGGTGGCTACTTCTATACGTCGCTTATCCGTAAGCATTACTTTTCTCCTTATATCATTTTCGACTACTTGTCGACTT
>JBDUAM010000144.1:0-2367 GCA_040004655.1 Chthonomonadales bacterium
ATTTTAATGGTACGCGTTTGAGTTTAGTTGCTCCAACTGGCATCATAGTCTCTGCGCCTAGCACAATTGTTGGCACAACAGGCGCCCCGGACTTCTGAACGAATAGTGCCGCACCAGGTTCACCTCGTTGGAGGTCGCCGTCATCCGTACGTCCACCTTCGGGGAAGATAACCAGAACAAGCCCTTGTTGCAGGCGATCGATACCGGATTTAATGGCCTGCATGTCACGTTTATCGCGATTAACCGGGAATGAACCGAGTTTCGGCATCAACCATGCCAGGAATTTCTTCTCGAACAAATCGTGCCGAGCCATAAAGGCGCATTCGCGCATGATGGCAGCGCCCAGCATCATAGGGTCGAGGTAGCTGACGTGATTGCACGCGATGATTACAGGACCAGTTTTAGGGATGTTCTCGTTGCCTTCAATCTTCCATCGTCCATAAACTTTGAAAAATATTCTGGTCGACATTCGTACAAATCGATAAACGTTGTTCATCATTTACCCGATTTATCCTCACAGAGTTTTACTATCATTTTCACGACATCTTTGGCAGTCAGCCCATCCGAAAGTATTTCCAATGCGTCATCTGCGGGTCGAAGAGGAGATTCCTCACGCGTACTGTCTCGATGGTCTCTCTCTTGCTGTTGAGCAAGGATATCTTCAAATGTGAGAGAAGAACCCTTTGACTGAAGTTCCATTAATCGGCGACGCGCGCGCTCTTCTGCTGATGCGGTCAAGAAAACCTTTACTTCGGCGTTTGGGAAAACCACGGTTCCGATATCTCGACCTTCCATGACTACGCCTCCTGCTTTGCCCATATTCTGTTGGGCGTCAACCAGTACCTTGCGAACGCCGGTGATGGCAGATACAGGGGAGGAGAGTTGCGTGACTTCAGGCAGTCGAATAGCGTCGGTAACATCGGTTCCATCCACGAATACTAATTGCCCGCCTTCCGCTTTGGGCGTGAAGGTGATCTTAATTCGGGATGCAAGGTCCGCTTGACCTTCAATATCCTTAAGCGCGATGCCATCCCGCAGCGAAGCCCACGCGACTGCCCTGTACATTGCGCCAGTGTCGATGTATGTGAAATTTAGTTCTGAGGCAAGCATTCGTGCGACGGTGCTCTTTCCCGCGCCACTTGGACCGTCAATTGCTATGGTGAGTCTATTCAAGTTTTTCAAAACCTTCCGTGGATCAAAACAGGGATAGCTGATTAGCAACTTGACCCGGCGACCAGCTTACACTGGGTCTATCACGTAGTGCAACATCAACTCTGTAACTCTTACTCTTGATACTCTGCAATCGGCTTTCCACGCAAGTCTTTGCAAGTCGAGGAGTATTGTTCACGGCCGAAAGATGTGCTAACCAGAAAGAGCACGGCGGACCTTGTTCCATTCGCCGCGCTATTAACTCTGAGGCGTCGCCATTGGAAAGGTGTCCTGAGCCGCCAGATACCCTGGCCTTCATCATCGGCGAATAGGGTCCATTCTGCAGCATTCTCGGATCGTAATTCGATTCAATTATGCAGAGAGACGAATCTTTCATCATGCTCTGAATTAGTTCCGTACGTTGGCCGATGTCCGTCGCATAGAATATCTTATGCCCGTTAACAGCGATAGTATATCCAACAGGTTCCGCCGCATCGTGCAAAACTGGAAATGATTGAACAGTGAACGGGCCAATTTCAATCGAATCACCGGTCGCAAATACTCGTTGGTTGTACGTCTCCGTACGAAAAGAGATCGCGTTTAAGGTTTTCTGATTTGCAATGACAGTACTCTTGAAACCGGTAGTGAGCCTTCCGAGAGCCGACGTGTGATCGTCGTGCTCATGGGTCACTAGAACTCCGACAAGATTGTCGCCTGTCACGTGTTTTCGCTTGATCGCCTCCGACAATCGTTTGGCGCTCAGACCGGCATCAATCAATAACGCCTGTCCATCACATTGGATCAGCGTGGCATTGCCGCTGCTACCGCTACTGAGGGCGTGCACGGCGAGATTCACGCCAGCAGCGCCTCTACAAACGCTTCGGTGTCGAATTCTGCGATATCTTGCGGGCGCTCACCAATTCCTACGAGTTTGATGGGCAAGTGAAGTTCATCCGCGATTGTTAGTACAATTCCTCCACGAGCCGTGCCATCGAGTTTGGACAAGATTATTCCAGATAGCGGCACAGCCTCAGAAAATTGCTTTGCCTGGCTGATGGCGTTTTGTCCGGTGGTTGCGTCAAGTACAAGAAGTGTCTCATCCGCTTCTCGGCCGAGCTCGCGCACCAATACTCGGTTGATCTTTTTCAACTCTTCCATCAGGTTTGCCCGGGTATGTACACGACCGGCGGTGTCGGCAATGACAAAATCGCACGTACG
>JBDUAM010000257.1:0-2367 GCA_040004655.1 Chthonomonadales bacterium
TACGCCCAAGGACTATGTGTGGTCGCAAGTGCCTTATCCTTCCGCAAATCCAGGTTCTCGGAAGTACACAGGCTGGAGCCAGCATGGCGAGGACTATATCGAACCGCATGTTGTAGGGGAGGATGGTTACGGTTATCTGCGTCTTTATGAGATGACAGGAAACACCAAGTACCTGCAGGCTGCTATTCGTTGCGCCGATGCCTTAGTTAAGAATTATAAGCCGGGAGATGCGGAGAACTCTCCATGGCCTTATCGAGCCTATGCCCGTGATGGCCGAACAGGCGAGGGCGATATGGGTGTGTACTCCGCCAACGTTGTGGAACCGATCATGCTCTTCGATGAACTGATCCGCATCGATCAAGGCGATACGGAGCAATATAAGGTAGTACGCGAGGCTGCTTGGACATGGCTTAAAACCTATCCGATGAAAAACAACATCTGGTCAGGTTATTTTGAGGATGTAGTTCCCAATACCAAAAATATGAATCAGGTCATCCCACTTGAGTTGGCGCGTTATCTCCTGTTGCATCCAGAGAAGGACATCACATGGAAAGACGACTCGAGACGGTTGATTGAGTGGGTGAAGACGACCCCAAAGTGGCCGAAGTACAACGTGTATGGCGCACTGGTGACTACGGAACAGGGTGATGGCAAGGAGTTTTGCTGTAGCTTGCCCAATCGATGCTGCGACAGCCACACAGCCCGGCTAGCGGCAGCGGAAGCATTGTATTCCTGGCGCACGGGCGACATTGAGTATAAGGAGTCAGCCTATCGCTCCTTTAACTGGGTGACCTATTATCAGGGGCTGCCTGGCGGTGCGCATGCTCCCTTCGGTGCCGACAACCAGTGGTGGTTTACCGATGAGTTCAATGACGGCCCGAGACGATTGATGGACGCATTCTGGGCATTTCCGGAGTGGGCTCCGGCAGATGAATCGCACTTGCTCGGATCTTCTTCTGTAGTTACGGAAATTCGGTACGGCAAAGGTTCAGTTACCTACTCTACGTTTGACGAGCTTTCCGACGACGTACTCAGGATGGACTTTACCCCCGAATCTATAACTGCCGGAGCCAAACCTCTGCGCCGTCTTAGTGTTCTCGATGGCGAGGGCTATTCCTTTGACGGAAAAACTCGAGTTCTCCGCATTCGCCACGAACACTCGAGGAACGTGGATATTCAAGGCGAGGGGGGCAACACACCGCCGAAATACATTCGGTTTGATAATCCTCATCGCCCCGCGCAAAGCGCGCTCGACTTCCAATATCCCTCTGGTGTTATTGATTGGGGGAAGGATGTATGGATGATTCATGCCCCGGAAGGGAAGTTTGGCACCTTTAATATCAGTCTGAAGAATCCAAGCCAGACATACGCAAGCTTCGCGTTTCCAATTCCACGTATCTTTGCGGGAATCGATGTCTACAACAGCGGCGCAAAAGCAGCCACAATTCATCTCCGTTCACCTGAGCTACGCGGAGATTCTTACACGCTCCAACCGGGCCAGCTGCTCAGGATTCGCACCGGCTGGACCGACCCAAGCTCCGCAGTCGAATTCGATTTTGAAAACGGCAGTGGCTTGCTGTTTGACAATCTGGCATACGCACACCGTCCGTAGCCAAATCAGAGTTAATTTGGCTGACCACCAGAGATGCTGGTGAGCGCCTCTCATTGTTCGGATTTCAGTTCAGCGATAGATCTGCAGTACCGCCTTAGGAGTTTTGCGCATGAAGACGTTGTTTCGCAATGGGGCTGTCAGTATAACTGCGGTCTTCCTTGCCGTGACTCCACAGCGCCATGCGGGAATGATGCCTGCAGGCCGTTTATTGCTGATTCTCTCGCGGGATCGCTTCAGATGATCGATAGCGACACCTAAGATCTCCTGGGAATCGTAGCTGGGTCCGGTTTGAAACCGAGGTTCGCCGGATCGCTAGGTGCAATTATTACCATCGATAGACTCATGGCACAGATAAAACTGCGTCGGCTCATCCTCGTTCACCTCGGGGTAACGCACTGAGGGCGCAAGGAAAAAGTTGTCGTAGGTATCGTCGCACAGACTCGACACTTCACTGCTCACCGTCATGCCCGTCCCTTCTTCGCCCCAGAACTGATGAATCGTCCGCGGAGGAATGCAGACGCTCTGCCCCGGTTTCAGCCGAATGATTATCCCCGCAGTGGCCTGCACTGGTCTGACCCATGTTTTGTACCAGTAGTTTTGTTAGTGTAGCGCAGCGATTTGAAGGGTTTTCCGGGGTTTTATGGGATTTGGTTAAATCTACCTAAGTCGTTGAAATAATTGGAGCACCGAATGGGATTTGAACCCATGAATACTGGTTTTGCAGACCAGCGCGTTAGCCACTTCGCCATCGGTGC
>JBDUAM010000177.1:0-7856 GCA_040004655.1 Chthonomonadales bacterium
GCACGGGGTTGGTGTTTCGTGCGTCAACGCGGTTTCAGAATGGCTTGTCGTGGATGTATTTCGCGACGGCAAGCAGCACCGAATAGGCTTCAAGCAGGGTTTCATCACCGAACCATTAAAGGTCGTCAATAACAACATCGGTGACCGAACCGGCACCATGGTCCACTGGAAGCGCGACGCCACCATCTTTGGCGAAATTGAGTACGATCCTGAACGAGTTACACGCCGAATGCGCGAGCTCGGTTACCTAAACAAAGAGGTAAAGCTCACCTTCACCAACCTCCGCGACAAATATGATGACGGCTCCCCGATGGAAGTCGAAGTCTTCCACTACAAGCGCGGACTTGCGGAATTCGTGGAGCACCTGAACGAGAACAAAGATCCGCTCCATAAATCGGTCTACTTCGGTGGTACCCGAATGAGCATCATTGTCGAGGTTGCCTTGCAGTACAACCTCGGCTACAGCGAATCGGTGCTCTGCTTCGCGAACATGATCAACACGCCGGACGGCGGAACCCATCTATCTGGCTTCAAAACGGCCATGACGCGAATCATGAATATCTACTCGCGCAAAACCGGTCTGCTTAAAGAGAAAGACAACAGCCTTTCAGGCGAAGATGTGCGAGAAGGCCTCGCGGCGATCATCTCCGTGAAGCTTCCAAATCCGCAATTCGAATCGCAGACCAAGGTCAAGCTGACCAATGCAGAAGTCGAAGGCATCGTCAACTCCATCGTCGGGGAGAAACTCACCGAGTATATGGAGGAGAATCCGCAGGTCGCCAAGCGAATTGTGGAGAAGGCCATCACCTCACAGCGAGCACGAGACGCAGCCCGAAAAGCCGCCGATCTGGTCAAACGACAGAATGCACTGGAATACAACTCCCTGCCAGGAAAGCTCGCCGACTGTTCTGAGCGAGACCCGAGCAAGTGCGAACTCTTCCTTGTCGAAGGCGACTCCGCCGGCGGTTCGGCTAAACAGGGTCGAGACCGAAAGACACAGGCTGTTCTTCCGCTTCGCGGTAAGATCATCAACGTCGGCAAGGCTCGGATTGACAAGGTTCTCGAAAACGAAGAGATCCGCAGCTTGATCACGGCTCTTGGCACTGGCATCGCATTCGAATCGGACAATCAAGAAGAGACTGAGCCGACTCTCGACCTGGCGGAGGAGAGCCAACTGCTCGACAATGGTCCCGAAAAGAAGAAGAGTAATTACGACCTCTCCAAACTTCGGTACCACAAGATCGTGATCATGACGGATGCCGACGTCGACGGCGACCACATCCGAACGCTGCTTCTCACTTTCTTCTGGCTCTACATGCGCCCGCTGGTTGAAGAGGGATATGTCTACATCGCTCAGCCGCCGCTTTACCGTATCAAGCAGGGCAAGGACACGCAGTTCTACGCCCAGAGCGCGGAAGAGCGAGACAGCATAGTGAAGAGCCTCAAGAACAAGAAAGACGTCATTGTGACCCGATTTAAGGGCTTGGGTGAAATGAACCCGGAAGACCTTGAAGATACGACGATGGCCGTCGCCAATCGCAAGCTTGCGCGTGTGCGAATCGAAGAGATGTACGAAGCTCAACGACTATTCGACATCCTCATGTCCGTGAAAGTCGAGCCGCGTAGAGACTTCATTGTTCGGCACGCGAAAGAAGTCGTCGACATCGACTGGCATAGTTAAATTCTTGTAAAGACAATGCGATGGGCTCGGGGAATCCCTCGAGCCCATTCATTTCAAGGTACTCTCGCAGAATTCAAGCAGGAATATTTGTGGCAAATGGCAGATGTTACAACATCGCCAGACCCGGAGGTTAAGAGATGCGAATACTGATGCTGTCGTGGGAATATCCGCCAAAAATCGTTGGAGGGATTGCCCGCCACGTAGAAGAGATCGCCTGGGCTCTTGCCGCCAATGGCGACGAAGTGCATGTCGTGACCTGTGACTTCCCCGGCGCGCCGAACGAGGAAGTGTACAACGGCGTCCACATTCATCGCGTTGCCCCGTACTCTCCCGCGCACGACTTTTTCCATTGGGTTCACCAGCTAAACGCCGCCATGTATGACCGGGCCGCCCTACTCCTGGAGGACTGGACGAAGGGCAAGACCAAGCCGCGCAAATTCAAAGCAGACAAAGGGATCATCATCCATTCCCACGACTGGCTCGCCTATTTCGCGGG
The DNA here is from genome assembly GCA_040004655.1 of Chthonomonadales bacterium. GTDB lineage: Bacteria > Armatimonadota > Chthonomonadetes > Chthonomonadales > CAJBBX01 > JBDUAM01. The sequence goes on from JBDUAM010000177.1 coordinate 2,178, forward strand.
AGTTGGTCTGAAGAATCGCTTTAAGCTCCCGTTCATCGGCACCATTCATGCCACGGAATACGGTCGCAACAACGGCATTCACACCGATATTCAAAAGTACATCAACTCGATTGAAATGCAGCTCTGCCACGAATCATGGCGAGTGATCGCCTGCTCCGACTTCATGAAGCTGGAAGTCGAACATGCGCTTCAGACCCCGTGGGATAAGATTGATGTCATTCCCAACGGCGTGCATGCCGAGAAATTCGACTTTAAATTCTCCGGGCAAGAGGCCGCCGATTTCCGTGCTCAGTTTGCCGCGCCACATGAGAAGTTGATATTCTTTGTGGGCCGAATGGTCCGCGAAAAGGGCGTCAACTTCCTCATTGAAGCAATGCCGGGAGTTCTTCGGCAATACCCCAATGCCAAATTGATCATCGTAGGGGGCGGAAACAAAGATCACCTGATCGGGCTAGCTCACCATCTGGGCGTTATTGACAACGTCTACTTCACCGGATTTATCTCTGATGACAACCTGCTTCGACTATACAAGGTCATCGACGTCGCCGCATTCCCGAGCCTCTATGAACCATTTGGAATTGTCGCGCTGGAAGCAATGGCTGCTGGAGTTCCGGTAGTCGTCTCTGACGCTGGCGGACTGCGGGAGATTATCGACCATGATCATTCTGGTACCGTCACCTGGGCCGGCAATGTCGACAGCCTGACCTGGGGACTCGTCCGCGCGCTTAAGGATGAGGGCCACACACGTTGGATGGCCGAGAACGCCAAACGTCGCGTTCATCATCTCTTCAACTGGGATCGAATTGCCAAAATGACAAGCGAGGTCTACCAACGAGTCTGGAAGGAATTCCAGAGCACCGAATGGGAGTAGGCTCCGTGGCTTCAATTGCGCTCTACCTTAATCTGTGGTAGATTAAAGTTGAAGTTCGTTCGGAAGGGTCACTTTGATGGCAGTAATCCAAATTGAATCAATTATTGGCGCTGACGGATCCATTTCCGTACCCTTCATTGCATTGGAGCGGAATGGCTTGCACTCGGGTGACTCGGTCTCTGTGACATTGGTGTCGCTTCATGACCAGCCAAGCCAGAAGACTCGATTGGAAGAACTCAAGTCAAAGGTAAACAAGCTCCAGAAAGCGAATCCCGCGGACATTTCAAACGGCAATAAGGTTGAAGAAGAGAACTATGCAGCGCTGTATTCAGCTAACTGCGATCGCCTGATGCAACTTGCCAAACTTGATGATGGAGAATTATCCGCAGAACGTAAAGTCAAATTTGAACCGGAAGTTGAAGAGATTATTAACCGGAAATTTCAAACAATGGGACTGCGTGGTTGATTCTTATTGATGCAAGTGTGCTTGTGTCATTGGCGGATGCAAAAGAGAAGGATCACGAGCTTTGTTGGTCCGCCGTTCGGCTGTTGGAAACACCGTTAATCACAACATGGCCCTGTTTGGCTGAAGCGTTGTATTTTCTGGGTAAGAACAAAAAGTGGTTCAAGCAGAAAATACTATGGCAGATCGTGCTGGGCCTCTAGATTGAGTTCCATAGCGTAGCGCAAGATGCAATCCCCTCGCTATTTGCGCTAATGGATAAGTATTCAACTGTGCCAATGGACTTGGCGGATGCAACACTCATGCTCGCCGCCAACAAGCTTGGGATCAAGGGAATTCTGACACTTGGTCACGATTTCCATATCTATTTAACGACAGATGGTTCGGTATTGGATGTGCTGCCTTGAGTATCCCGCTCACATACGATTCCGCATAACCATACCACCATTTTCGAGGTGCAATTAACCTGCAATTACTAATTATTGCTTGAGAGTAGCGGGTTCCAATTGACAATCACCCCTGTGGTGAAGCATAATAAACTAAGTGAATAAAAACCGCTCCAATGGATGGCTTTTGCCGTCCATTGTTTTGTTTTGTGGGGGATATGGATGCCAAATACGATAGTTGTCGGTGCGCAATGGGGAGATGAGGCCAAGGGCAAACTTGTCGACTGCCTTGCTCAGAATGCCGGGATGGTAGTGCGATTTGGCGGCGGAAACAACGCCGGGCACACCGTCACCGCAAAGGGCGTCACCTACAAATTCCATCTCATCCCAAGCGGAATCCTGAACCCCGACGTGCAGTGCGTTATCGCGGACGGCGTGGTGGTCGACCCATCGGTCATGTGCCAGGAGATTCTGGACCTGACCGCCAAGGGCCTCTCCCCGAAGAACCTCTTCATCTCCAACAACGCGCATGTCGTGATGCCTTACCACCGGTTGTTTGACCAGCTCGAAGAGAAGGCGCGTGGGAAGTCCGCCATCGGAACTACTGGCCGCGGAATTGGCCCGACATACGTCGACAAGGCCGCTCGAGTCGGCATCCGAATGCATGAATTGATCGACCCTAAGCGTTTTGAAGCTCGGCTTCGAGAAGTGGTCGAATACAAGAATCTGATGCTCACAAAGTTCTACGAAGTCGAACCGGTTAGCGCGGACGACATTCTGGAAGAGTATTCCAAATATGCTGATGTCCTGCGCCCATACGTAACCGACACCTCGGCGCTGATTGGCAAGGCAGTTCGGGAAAACTCCGGTATCGTATTTGAGGGCGCCCAGGGTACCCTGCTCGACATCGATCTTGGCACCTACCCGTTTGTCACCTCTTCACACCCCATCGCGGGCGGCGCGTGCGTGGGCACGGGTATTGGGCCGACCAATATCGACGCGGTGATGGGTGTGGCCAAGAGTTACACTACACGAGTTGGCTCCGGCGTCTTCCCAACCGAATTGAAGAACGGAATCGGCGACTACATTCGCGAGCGAGGGCACGAATACGGAACCACTACCGGTCGACCCCGACGCTGCGGATGGCTCGATATTCTCATCCTGAAATTTGCAGTGCAGGTGAATGGCTTGAGCTGCCTCTCCCTCGGCCATCTCGACGTGCTGGCTGGCCTCGACACCGTCAAAATCGGCGTAGGATACAAGAGCGAAGGAGAAATCCTGAACTCCATTCCCTGCGACCTCACGCATCGCGATGACATCGAGACGATCTACGAAGAGTTGCCCGGATGGAAGGAAGAGATATCCGACATTCGATCTTTTGACGATCTGCCCATCAACGCCCAGCGATATGTCCGTCGCGTTGAACAGCTTGCGGGAGTGCCGATCGCATCCGTCTCCGTTGGTCCAGCCCGGGAAGAGACCATCGTCTTCGATGGCGTCATGCCGGGGCTGAAGATGTAATCGCGTCCGCACGGCTATATTAGGAAAGACCCCACTTCTGAAAAAGAGCGGGGTCTTTTTTCGTGTTATGTTAACCTGTCAGCGTTTGAAACGTCAGATAATTACATTTGTAATTCTTTCGTCCATAATCGCCGTATTGGAAACGTTGGAGGGCAATACCGATGAGAAGATTTTCGAAGACTTCGTTGATCGTGACAGTGGTATCAGTGGGAATAGCGAGTATTTCAATTCCAACATTCGCCAAATTTGCCAGAAACTGGGCTCCCGTTCCGTTCGAGCGTATCATCCCAAATTTACAAAAATATGTTTCTGATCATCCGAATGATGCAAAGGGCCACTATACCTTAGGGCGCATTTACAGTTGCGCCTTCGCTACCAATGACAAGAATATTAACCTTGTCACAAAAGACTGGCACGATGATAAGCCCTTGCCTCTGCCCCATTTTGTTCGAGACGAGACTGCAATCGGAATGCACTTGACAGTATCCGGCAAGGAAAAGGGCAGGGCAGTTTCTCTTCTGAAGAAATCCATTTCCGAATATCGGGAAGCCATACGACTTGACCCAAAAAATGGATTGTACCGACTTGGTTATGCATGGGATCTGGAGCAAGGCGCAAATCTCGTGCCCGAAATTGGTCCTCCGCCGGGCACGAAACTCTCAATACCTACCAGCTTAGATTGGAAGAAGGCTGCAATAGTCGCTTATCGTGATGCTTACAACCTTGCCATCCAGTCCGATTATACTAAGTCGGATCACATGAATATGGGGGATGAATTTGTGAGCGGGGAGGCTGCGGATAATTACATCAGTCTCTCAGGGACACCCAAAACTGAACAAGAACGCGTAGTGCAGGCGATGATGCGCGCTACAGTCACTGAGATCAGAAAACATCCCAATATTGTCACCCCGATAATCTTCCCACTTACTTCAACCACCCGCCTCGCCGACCTAACATCCAACCATCGACTCGTCGACTTCGACCTCTCGGTACTCGGCACGCAGAACAAGTGGCAGTGGGTCAACGCGACAGCCGGCATACTCGTCTGGGACCCGCTGCACACGGGGCGAATCATGAACGGAGCGCAGCTCTTTGGCAGTCGTACGTGGCAGATGTTCTGGAAGACCGGCTACGACGCCCTCGCCGCGTTGGACGACAATAACGACGGATGGCTCACCGGCAAAGAGCTAAAGGGCATCGCCGTTTGGTGTGACCGCAACGGCAATGGCAAATCTGACAAAGGCGAGGTCGTGAGCTTTGCAAGTCTTGGTGTGGTCGCAATCTCTGTTAAGTCGGATGGAATGCTGGAGGGAGTCGCCGGGCATTCCGGCGGTGTCAAGTTTGCCGATGGCACAACACATCCATCGTTTGACTGGACGCCGACGGGGTTTCCGGTTGTGACAAAAGTATCTACCGTGGAAGAAATTGGGATGTACGAGTAACCCAAATCTCCCATTCCCCGGCTCACCCAATCTCCCATTCCATAAAAAACGGTCCCTCCAAGTGGAAGGACCGTTTTTGTCAGGCAACAAACCTTCTAACCTCGACGTCTCCGTCTAATCCAGACCGCGCCAACGCCAATCCCGCCGGTCATCAGAATGAGCATGCTCGGTTCTGGTACGGCGGCCTGCTGTTCATAGGTAAAACTCACATTGTCGGCGCCAAATCGCAGACCATAACAGCCCTGGTTATCGCAAACGTTGTTCACTTCTGCGAGTCGAATGCGCAGCGTTTCACCGGCATGGGATTGAAGAAACCCCGTCATATCGTTAACGTAAGTATCATACCCCTGGGTAGTCTGATCAAATCCCTGGGTAAAGTAGAGATTAAACAGCACGTCTCCACCGGCAAGGCTAAGTAGGTCAGCAGAAGTTGTCACGATATCAAATCGCGCTTGCTGGTTGTTATCCTGTACCGAGTAATCAAGAGTGCCGGGATTAAAAAATGCAGGGCCGTCACTTGGAAAATAATCATTGTCAATCCAACGGTCAAACGAAACTGCTGCGGAAGACACATTCAACGGCACCGCAAAATCCTGATACAAGATTGTGGTTCCAGGTACGCCATTCAACTGATCTGACATGGCCGCGAAGCTGCCACCGGGAGGCGGTACACCAAAAGTGTTTGAAATGGGAGAGTTGTTTCCCGTCTGGGCGTACCATTTGGTACCAGTTCCATAATTGACGATATTCCAGTTTGTCAGCGACGATATTCCTGCCCCTCCGTTGAGTTCAAACCCGCCGTTTTGCACGAGTTCCTGTGCTATTACCCTGGCGTTAGACATTGCGAACATTCCAGCCGCCATCAGGGCGCACATCACTATCGATCTTGACAACTTCATCAGCTAAAACCTCCTTTTATTGACTTTAATCCAATGAATTGAATTGCGCCGACCAACCCCGGGCGCTTAGTTTCAACATGCAATTCTTCCTAAGCAT
>JBDUAM010000258.1:0-2359 GCA_040004655.1 Chthonomonadales bacterium
ATATCCTGCTCATCGCCAATGTCTGCGAAAACCTGCTCAAAGATGGAGAGTTCAGACCCGGGTTCTGCGGGAATTTCAAGTCCACTCTGAGCCATGAGTGTCAGCAGGCCAACTGTTTTCAGCGCAACAGTCTTTCCGCCAGTGTTTGGGCCTGTGATCAGAAGAGTGGTGAATCGATCCCCCAGATGGACCTCTATGGGAACGACAGGCGGAGTTAGCAATGGGTGGCGCGCGCGTCGAATTCTGATAATGCCCTTGTGATTCATGATTGGCTGGACGGCAATCATCTCCTCGGCGACCAGCGCTTTTGCGTTCATCAAGTCGAGATTTCCCAGGAGTCGAATAGCATCGCCAAGCTCAGACGCAACGGCCGAAACCAGCCCACTTAGGCGCGTGAGAATTCGATAAACTTCCTGTTCTTCTTTAATCGTGAGTTCTTTTAGGTCATTCCCCAACTCCACCGTGGCCGCAGGCTCGACGAATGCAGTCGCTCCACTTTGACTCAGGTCGTGGACCATTCCACCGAACAACCCTCTGTTTTCTGCCTTCACCGGGATGCAGTATCTGCCATCTCGGACGGTGATGATGGGTTCCTGAATGTAGGTCTTGAATTTGTCACTTGTCAGGACGCTCTGGAGCTTTTCATTAAGTCGTTGTGCGGTCGTCTTGGTCGCGCTGCGAAGTCTGGCTAATTCAGGAGTGGCGTTGTCTCTGAGAATTCCATTTTCTGCAATTGCTTCGCTAATTTGACCTAATAATGGAAACTGTGGAATGTTGTGTCCGATTTCTCCCAGCAATGGTGCGGTGTCTTTGCGTTTGAAAAGATACTGCTTAATTCGTCGTGAAGCTGCTACCGTGGAAGATACATCAAGCAATTCAAGCGGAACCAACACACCACCCATGGCAGCTCGCTGAACATGTTCCCGAATGTCTCGAATGCCGCCAAGAGGGATGCCACTGTCGAAATCTCGGAGGGCACGCGATTCAGCAGTCTCCTGAAGCCTGGTACGGACTATTTCGGGAAATGCTGTTGGCGTAAGAGACAATGCCTGCTCTTGGCCAATGGAATTGGAACAGTGTGCGGCAAGCATTTCAAGCACACGCTTATATTCAAGTATTTTGAGACTATGTTGGTCCATGATTTGTTAATTAGCTTTGCGATTTCAATAGCGACCTGTTATGTATCGCACCGAACGGAATTGACCTCTTTGTGGTCCGATAGATATTCTACAATACGAATCGAATCTGCGCCCAGGGCAGGAGCTACTTTCATATTTACGAGGCGAGTTCCCGCGTCCTTGCCAGTCTCCATGGAAACCGACAGGATCTTTGAACCATGCTTTTCGAGAAGTAATCGTATTTCCGTTAACACTCCAGGGTCGTCTGTTATAGTCAGATCTAAGAGAAGAGGTCGACCCGCAACTCTGTCGATCCAGCGTTCCATTCGAGTTAGACCCCAGAGCGTTACGAGCACGATCCCTGCGCAGATACACGCGACCTGTCCGAACCACGGACTTGTACCAAGTGCAATACCAATTGCCGCAGTCACCCAAATACTCGCCGCGGTCGTTAGCCCCCTCACTGTTGCACCATCACGTATGATTGCTCCGGCGCCAAGAAACCCGACACCTGTGACAATTTGTGCAGCAATTCGATCATTGCTGCCATTGCCCATGTTCGCCGAAACGAGTGTGATAAGGGTCGAACCAAGGCATACGAGTATGTGCGTTCGAATTCCTGCAGGATGCCCATGGGCTTCCCGCTCAAATCCGATTAGCGCTCCTAATGCGACACTTAGCAGCATCACTGCCGTCATGCCCCAAACAGAATGTTGTTGGAATGCTATTCCAAAGAACATAGTCGCCTGCCTTAGTTCGTCAGATGGACGCGCTCTTTTCTGACTCGATCATGCTTGCCACCACTGACGGCAAGGAATCGATTGTGACTTTCTGGACGTTTGACTTGTCTCGTCGAACGGAGACTTCCGCTAAACCTTCGGCAACGTCACGACCGACTACGACCTTGATCGGATATCCAATCAGGTCGGCATCCTTGAATTTCACTCCGGAGCGCTCTTCCCGATCGTCGAAGATTACGTCAATGCCAGCCGCCTTTAGCGATTCGTAAACTCGATTTCCCGCAGCCATCTGTTCTTCATCTTTCCAGTTGACGACAACCAGAACGACTTCAAACGGGGCAATCGCGACCGGCCAGATAATGCCATCGTCATCGTGATGTGCTTCAATGGCGCTGGCAATTGTCCTGCTTATGCCAAGTCCGTAGCATCCCATCTCGATGTCAATAGACGTACCAGAATCGGTCTGAACCTGCGCCCGCATAGCTTTACTGTACTTGGTGC
>JBDUAM010000610.1:0-2358 GCA_040004655.1 Chthonomonadales bacterium
TTGTACCCCCTGACCGACGACTGGAATAAATTTATCCATGCCGAATGATTTTGAACCGCAAGTCTCTCAACTGAACAACTATGTGGTGGCCAATCATGCAGTTGATCTAGAGCGGTGCATCCGTAAATTCCATATCGATGTCAACATTCCAGTTGACGGTAGGTCGCTAATTTCGATCGCCGCAGAAAGAAGAAGTTGGGACTGTTTCCAGATACTGCTCAAACACGGCGCAGACCCCAACCAACCGGATCCTAGGCGTTTTACACCGCTCTCTTGTGTTATTAATCAACATAGAGTTGAGGACATCAGCTACCTGAAGCAGAACGGTGCGTCATTGGACACCGTAGACAGTCATGGTAACTCGCAACTTATGAAGGTGGTTGCCGCCCGAGAAACGGCGTTAGCAAACGAACTGATCATCTTGGGTTGTGACCTGAATCTCACGAACAATTATGGGCTCACCGCGCTTGATTTAGCTCGACGCTATCGACATGACGACCTCGTTGACATATTGAGAAAGAGACGCGCATCAGGTACCGGCGCGACTGTGCTCGTCCTCGGTGCAGGATTCACACGCGGATTTTGCAAGGACTCGCCGTTAATGGCAGGCGATTGGCTCAAGCCAGAAGACTTAAAGACGCTGAGTGAAGACCCGACAACCAAGACAATAGTGAACTACTGTAAAACCCTACATAAGGATTTTATTGACGTTGAATTGTTGTTCTCTCGACTCTCGGAGAATACTCCCTTCGACGATAGCCTGGGCAACTCCGAAAAACTCAATGCTGCACGTCAATTAGTACTGCGCTCTATAGTGGATAAACTTAGAGCTACAATTGTGGACGATGAAGCTGTAGATAAACTAAGTAGCCTCGCCGAAAAAATTATTGCGGAGAGTGTAGACGTCATCACTTTCAATTATGATGAAGTTCTGGACGAAGCAATTGCGAGGTCCAGCGTACAAAATGATTGGAACCCAACGCCAAGTGGCAGTTTAGAGAATGGACGGGAGACTATTGAATGGAACCCGCAATTCGGCTACGGCTTTCTCGCTCGATTAAGCCATCTTGCGAAGGGCGATTATTTCCCATCCTATTCGTTAACTCCGACGAACATTTTGAAGCTTCACGGGTCACTCAATTGGCGCCGTGAAATTGGAGACATTCCCCGCCTTGCGCTTTCGCAAGTGGTAGTTCGGCCCAAATGGCATATGAACAAGCGACAAGCCAATGGTTCCGATGTTATGGACGGGCAACTTCACGATGACCCAATCATTGTGCCGCCCACAATGTCGAAATCTGGATTTCATGACTACCCTGTAATTCAACAGGTATGGAAAAATGCGTACTCTGTGCTTCAGCAAGCAGATAGGATCATCTTCGTTGGCTACTCTTTGCCGTTAAGTGATACCACTACTGCGTTTCTATTTCGCGAAGCGCTCGCCTCAAATGACAATTTACCGGAAATACAGGTTGTCGATTTTATGACAAAGAAACCCGTTCAAGACGAACTAAAATATAGGTTCACAAAAGTGTTTGATGGGTCCAACATTTCGTTCCGGTTTGACGGCACTGTCGAATGGGCTAAGGAATTTATTAACGAGCAACGTAAGGTTACCTATCGATCAAACAAGTGAGTGCTCTTCCACGCTCTGGTAAACTTAACTCATCCAACAGACCAGAGGCACACGCACAACTTGAGCGCAAACAAACGTGAACACATCGACCCCGACGAGATGGAGGTCTGCCTGAAAGTACTTCAGCAGGTCGCCAGTACCTCCGGGACCATTCCGCGCGACATGCGCTTCAACACCCTCATCTCCAAGATTTACCGCGAGGGCAAGCGGCACGATCTCAACTCCAAAAAGGAGTCGGCTCGACTGGAGGATCGCGAAACCCTCTCCGCCACCAGCATGGTGAAGATCCAGCGCGATGCACTCCCGGCGATCAAGGCGCTGGAAGCCTCGACTCCGCCCGAGCGTGTGCTCAACAAACCCGAGAAGTGTTACGTCTGCAAGGCCGCGTATACCGAAGTCCACTTTTTCTACCACTCCCTCTGCCCCGTCTGCGCGGAGTACAACTACCGCATGCGCGACATCCATTCTGATCTCACGGGTCGAACCGCCATGGTAACTGGTGGACGCGTGAAGATCGGATACCAGACGGTTCTGCGCCTGTTGCGGGATGGCGCGCAGGTCATTCTGACGACACGATTCCCACACGCCGCCGCCGCACGATTTGACGAAGAGTCCGACGTCTCGGATTGGCGCGACCGACTGCGAATTTACGGCCTCGATCTGCGGAACATTCCCGTGGTGGAGGAGTTCGCGCAAATGCTCCTCGCCACCGAACCGGCCAT
>JBDUAM010000206.1:0-2357 GCA_040004655.1 Chthonomonadales bacterium
AACTGCTGTGCGGGGAACTTAGCGGCAACCTTCTTCTGAGCATCCGTCAAGAGGGCCTGACCTTTTTTGGTCAATTCCGCTCGGCTTGCCTGGAAGAATTCCATCATGGCCTGTCGATCGCCACCATCTCGAAGGGCCTGCATTTTGTCTGCATTGTCCTTCTGGGACTTGGTGATCAATGCATGAATGGCAGTCTTCTGATCTGTGGTCAACTTCAAGTCGCCGTAAGCGCCAGCGCCAACACCGATCTGACCGAGGTCACCTATGGACTGAAGAAGGCCCTTTGCGGATTCCTTCTGCTTGTCATCGAGGATGCCGTTGATCTCTTCGGTTGCCTTGGTGTTGACGTCGCGGAACTTAGTGAAGATTTCTCGCATTGCCGTCGGATCGCCCTGGCCGCCCTGATTGGCTGCCATTGCATCCTGCATTTCCTTCTGTGCTGCTTTGACGCCGCTCTGTGCGATCTTGATCTTGGCGACCTGATCGTCCGTCAACTTCAATTCAGACTGAAGAACGTCTGCGGGAACGCTGGCGAGGCTGGCTCCGCCGAATCCACCGCGACCGCCCTGACCCTGACCACGTCCGCCGCCCTGACCACGCCCGGCTGCCGGTGTGGCGCCCGGCTGTGCTTGAGCAAATGCGCTCGAGGCAACTACTGCTGTGAGCGCTACAAATCCGAGCGCAATGCTCATCTGCTTCAATTTCATGTGATGCTTCCTCCAAAGTTGTGTGGTAAAGCTAATGTTTCGAAATCGTCTAACATGAGATTGGACAGGCAATAGTTACACAGGTAACACTGGTGGATTAAATTCCCCTGGCAGGCGTAATTCTCAATTTTAAAGGTTGTTTGCCCCGAAGTATTTTGACCTCAATTGGCGCTCCCGGCTCAATAACGGATACCGCGTTAAAGGCTTCCCGGATAGAATCAGTCCAGCGCCCGTCGATGGTGAGTATTCTGTCGCCCGGGCGAAGGATGCCATCTGATGGACTGCCTGCTCGCACTTTGGTGACTTGTACGCCAACATTCGTAAGGGATCGTTCTATGCTAAATCCCCAGACTGCGGCTGGAGCGATAATTCCACCGTCGCCGGAATTCTTCATGTACCGTTTCATGACGGATCCAACAACATCAGTAGGTTGATAGTTGTTCGGGAGAAACGAGATAGTTTTTGCTGCATAGTCAATTGTGGTCACGAATTTGCTGAAGTAGCTGTACCCAACAAGCCCGTTCAGCCCGCCTTCAACCTGGCTGATAAACTCCACGATAGGGTGATCAAGGATGAGTACCGAGATTGCTCCTGCATCTGCACCGCCGAGGCTGAATGACCTGACTTTCGACTGCCCGGTTGGCAGCATCGTCGGAGTGGAAGAGACCTTTCCGGTTACGACACCAATTTTCACACCTGTCTTCTTATTAATGAATGTCATGGGCGACCCGGTATCAAAACCCAACCGAATCGGACCTTCACCGTTGATAGTCGCGTTAATGGCAATATGTCCGGAGGGCATCAATTCGAATGGAACGACCACCGTCGCTTTGGAACCCACTTGCGCATCAATTTGCATCAGAGCCAGCGCTATAAAAATGGAAAACATTAGAAATCCCTCCCGGGTTGGCCAAGGGCTAGCGTCATGGTTTTTCCGTTTCGAATAATTTCAATCTGTACTTCTTCATTAGCAGTGGAAAGTTCCAGCGCAGCGCTCAAATCCGCAAGCGAATGAATTTCCCGAGGTTCACGTTCACCCACGGTCACGCTGACGATACGGTCGCCGCCCGCAAAGTTTGATCGCGATGCCGCCGATTCTGTCAGCACCCCGGTAACGTGAACCGACTGCGTCTTCTCCTCCAATAAGAACCCGTATGTCCCTCGAAGTCGAGGATTAAATGTTCCCTTTTGCATCATCGATCCGGCCGACTTCGCAAAGTCGTTCAACGACTCCACGCCCTTCATGGAGGGCATCGGTTTGCCATTTAGAATCTTTTTCATGGAACTTGGAGGAGTTGGCGCTAACTTCTGTTCCGTCCAGACCAGATAATTCTTGGTGAAGTCGATCTCAATCTTGTATCGTGAGAGAGCCGTGTAACCAAGGATGCCATCCAACTTGAAGCCAGCCAATCCGGTGGAGTTCATTCCCACGAGCGGCGCAGGATCATCCTCTCGAATGGGAAGAAGAGCCGTGGTGAGTCCACCTTCAAGTTCCAAACTAGCGGTCTTATTGTTGTTCCAATTCTCTTTCCACCCGAGCTGTTTTGCCACCTCATGGGAAAGGTATATCTCTGGCGCGCCGGTATCCACGATGAATTGAAATGGACCCTTGCCGTTCACCTTCGCCCGGACGAGAATATGGCGAGTATC